>JAUVIW010000028.1 GCA_030592525.1 archaeon | reverse complement strand
TTTCTCTGCTCGTGAAGCACCGAAAAGACCCTGCGCTCGTCAAGCTCTTCAAGGACAAGTACCGCGAGGCTCACCGCGGCGCCCGGGGCGCCACGCCGAAGCAGATGCGCGAGTACAGTGAGTGGCTTGAGGTTCCCGACAAGAAGAGCATCATGCTCTACTACACCCACAAGACCGGCCGCTCGCGCAAGCAGACGATTGACAATGTCCACTACGCGACAGCAGCGCAAAAAAAGGCAATCAAAGAAAACATCGAGGCTGCAGTGCGCTATCTCCAGGGCAAAAGAGCCGCCCTGGAAATACGCGGGGACTGGGCCCTTGCTTACGAGCTCGCCAACGACCTGCGCGCACCGAACCGCAAGCTAATGCTCCAGGCCATCGAGGACAGGGATGCCGCCGGATTGCAGGCGCTTACTTCTGCTTCTAACTTCAACTACCCTTTACTCAACGCCAAGCGGCGGGAGGCACTGCACCGCCTGCGCAAGGCAGCGGTCCGCCTCAAAAACAGTGCTACAATGCTCTCCGTCACCAAGAGCATCGGCAGCGACGCAAAGTACTCGTATAACACCGAGGTCATTTGCACCAAGGACTACTCCCGCATGGCGCTCGCGTTCCACAACAACTTCTTCCCCAAGAAGAAAAAGCCCACAAGGATAATGCTTTGTTTCGTGCCCGAGTGGGACACTGCCCTCGTCGCGTTCGAGCCGTACGGCAACATAACCTTCGGCCTCGGCGTTGACTACGCCGGCGAAGTCAAGAAGGGCTGCATGCGCGCAGCGCAGCATTTGTTCACCGAGCAGCACAACGGCCTCGGCGTCCACATGGGCTCCAAGGTGTTCGGCCGCAAGGGTGCTCTGTTCGCCGGGCTCAGCGGCACGGGGAAAACCACTGTGTCGCTATACCTTCACCCGCGCACCATGAAGAATGTCCGCTTCAAGCAGGACGACATGCTGTTCCTCACCTGGGCTGGCGAGGCCATTGGCATGGAGGACCAGTTCTACGTCAAGACCGACTCAATCACTCAGAAATACGAGGAGCCCTTACTGCACGCAGTCCTGACAGACTCGGACACGATGGTCGAGAACGTGCCCGTGAAAAACGGCGTGCTGGATTTCGATGACCTTGCCTTTTGCCCGAACGGCCGGGCGTTCGTCCAAAGGCACGAGATTCCTGGAACAGCCAAGAATCCCGATGCCCATAATGTGGCCAACGTGTTTTTCCTGACGCGCGGCGACTTCCCCGCGCTCCAGAAGGTGAGCGGTGACCAGGCTGCCTCCTTCTTTGCTCTGGGCGAGTCAGTGAAGCGCGCCGGCACTGAAGTCGGCGTCACAGGGGAACAGGCTGTTCGCACCATGGGCTTTGACCCCTTCACTATCACGGGGTACCGCGCGGACCGCGTGAGCGCGATGCGCGAGTGGATACGTAAGAATCCTTCAGTGGACTTTGTTATCCTGAACACTGGCTCTGTCGGCACCAAAAAGGTGGCTCCCAAGGACACGTTCAAGATGATTGAGGCCGTGCTCAAGAACAAGGTCAAATGGCACAAGGACATCAACACCCGCACGCTCGTGGGCGAGTGGCCGGGCTTTGACCCGTACGAGCTCCACAAGCCAGGGGCGTATAAGGCGTTCTGCCGCAGGTTCAATGCCTCTCGGCGCAGGTACCTGCGAAAGGCCTTTCCGAGCCAAAAGTGGCTCTGGAACTGGCTGGAATAAGGGAAATGCTTTTAATGCGGCTTACTTGAAAGGGTAGTGAAGGTGCTCGAATGATTTGTAAAGACCTTAACAAGAAGCAGGAGCCACTCTTGTGGGCTGGCATAGTGTTCGCAGGGTCGTTCTTCATCGACCTCGTGACCAGGCAAATACTGAACAGCGGCTTTGATATTGTGCACTCACTGCTTATCGCGATGATTCTTGGCTTCACGTACTTCATTTTTGCTGTGCTGAACAACAAGCGCATCCACAAGGCGAAGGGCAAGCGCACCCCTAAGGCAAAGAGCCGGCGCACCCACAAGGCGAGGCGAAAGAAATGAAGTTCACGCTTGACTGGAAAGAGTCACTAGTCATTTTCCTCGTGCTCGTCACAGTGTTCACCGCCGCTGTCTGGTACCCCTCGATGCCGGACACCATGGTGACGCACTGGGACGCCGATGGCGTTGCCAATGGCTGGGGCCCGAAGTGGCTCGGCCTCGGAATCATACCCATCATAATGGTTGGCATGTACGCCATGCTGACAGTGGTGCCGTTCATCGCCGTGTTCCAGAAGAACATCTCGAAGTTCTACAAGTACTACGAGAACTTCAAGGTCGTGTTCACCCTGTTCTTCTTCGCGATTTACGTGATGTCCATCCTGGTCAACAGGGGCATTGCCGTGCCCGTGACAGGCATCGTGATGGCGGGCGTGGGCGTCATACTATACTATTCCGGAGTGCTCATGGAGAACTCCAAGCGCAATTACTTCATTGGCCTAAAGACGCCTTGGACCCTGGCCAGCGACCGCGTGTGGGACAAGTCCAACAAGTTGGGCGGGATGTTCTTCAAGCTCTTTGGCGTGCTCGCCATCCCCGTGGCAATAGTTGGCAGTAGCCTCCTGTTGATGTGGATGGGCTTGATGCTGCTATCCGTTGTCTACCTGTTCGCTTACTCCTACTTGGAGTTCAAGAAGGAAAAGAAGAGGAAATGACATGGACAACTGGAACTCTTACTGGGACGCCCTCTCTAGAATACGGCCGCTGTACGCGTGGATGCAGGGCAAACAGGTTAAGCAGTACAAGACACTACTAAGCAATGTTTCCTTGCACGAGCCGCGAATGATGGAGTTCGGCGCGGGGTCAGGCATGCTTGCGACACAATTGCTCGATGAGTACGGCGGCAGCGCAACGCTTGTTGATTACGCAAAAAGCGCCAAGAAACTGCACCACAAGATGCACCCCAAAAAAAGGGAGGATGTGGAGTACTTGGTCGCCGATGTGTTCAACACAAAGTTCAAAAGCGATTACGACCTTGTTTATTCCGACGGGTTAGTGGAGCACTTCAAGGGTGAAATGCAGGACTTAATGGTGAAAAAGCACGCTGAGGCCTCCCGCAAATACGTCATTATACTAGCTCCTAGGCCCTCTTTCTTCTATACTTTCATTAGGACACTATTGAAGGTCACTGGCCTCTGGTTCTTCGGCTATGAGCAGCCGATGACTCCCAAAGAACTTTTTGAGTTGTGTGAAAGCAACGGGTTAAAAGTTATCGCGACAGAAAACGGCTTGTGGGAATGCGGAGTGCTGTGTTCCAAATAATCTTTTTTGTTCAGAAAAAACAAAAAAAATTGGAAAAAACAACAAAAACAGCGATAGTTTTATAAATATTATGATAAAAAGTTCTGTTATAGCATTAAAGGAGGTGAAAACGAATGGTAGCACGAAGAAAGACTGCGGCTAGGAAGAAAACAACCAAGCGCAAGACAGTTCGCAAGACTGCTAAGCGCAAGGTAGCTAAGAAGAAGACTGTCCGCAAGACTGCTAAGCGCAAGGTAGCTAAGAAGAAGACTGTCCGCAAGACAGCTAAGCGCAAGGTAGCCAAGCGCAAGGTAGCTAAGAAGAAGGTAACCAAGCGCAAGACAGCTAAGCGCAAGGTAGCTAAGAAGAAGGTAACCAAGCGCAAGACAGCTAAGCGCAAGGTAGCTAAGAAGAAGACGACCAAGCGCAAGACAGCTAAGCGCAAGGTAGCTAAGAAGAAGACGACCAAGCGCAAGACAGCTAAGCGCAAGGTAGCTAAGAAGAAGACGACCAAGCGCAGGACTGTCCGCAGAAAGAAATAACCCCTTCTCAGGGGATTTTATTGCGATTTGAGTTTTTTGCAACTCCGCTTTCTTTTTTTACACTGCTTCAGCTACAGCGCTTGGCTCTCACAGCACTTGCTTTGGCCGGTATGACACGCCGAACAGCTCGCCTACTTCCTTGCTTGTGGCGAACAGGTGCGTTTTCCTGCCAACGAGGCCCTTGGCGTCTGTCTGCTTCTCGATTGCGCCGACCATCTGGATATCCTCAATAAGGGAGTCCACATAATTCACGATGGCCTGTGCCCCGAGCTTCTCGCCATTTTGAACCTTGTTGGCGGCTATCAGGAAAGGCCTGCCCATGCTGATGCCGTTAGCCCCTATCATCAAGCCCTTCGCGACATCGAATCCGCTGTTGTATCCACCTGCGAGTGTGAGGTCGAACGATGGCTTGAAGTCCAATGCATTGAACAATGCCGCGCTCGGTATCGAGCACTCGTTCATGACGAGCCACGGGCTCATTCCTGTTCCGCCACCAAAGCCGTCGACAGTGAAGTTTTTTACGACGCCGCCGAGGTCCTTGTTCACCTCGTCAACAATCTTTATCAGGTCGATAAGGCCGTGCCCGAGCCCTGTCTTGACCCATAGGGGCAGCTCATAGGCAGCGAAGTGCTCGAGCTTCTTGCGGAACTCGTCGTTGGAAAGGCTTCCTGGATTTGCATGCCTTTGGTAGGAGCCGTCCGGGTTCTTGATGATTGTGTAGCCCATTTCAGTGTATTTTTTGGCCTTGTCGTCGCCCTCGAACTTAATCTCGCCTCCAAGGCCCTGTTTGGCGCCCTGGCCGACCTTGACTTCAAGGGCGTGGACCCCATTGTCCTTCGCTATCTTGCCCACGCCAATGGACTCGTCATGGTCCTGGCACTGCACGATGATAGCGCCCTTGCCGTCGTAGGCATCGAGGAACGGCTTCATTCGCCCTATGAGCCCCTCTTTGCCGTAGGTCGCGACGACGTTCTCGCCGATAACCAGCGGTATCCCAGCTTTTGCAGCGCCTTCTGCGAGCACTGCGCCGTGCGTGTGCGCAACAATGGTTGAGCCCATTGCCGCGACGCTGATTGGCGCCTTGACATCAAAGCCGCCGAGCTTGCCTTTGACCTTGACTTTTTTGAATATGATGTTGGGGCCGTAGAGCTCTGGGATTATTTGGAGGTCCTGGAGCCCGGGCATGACCTTTTCGGCGCCGAACTGCGTTGTGCCGAATGGCTCTGGGAACAGGGTGTGGCCTGTTGCAGCGCGCTTCCCTATCTCGCACAGCCCGCACTTGGTGCAGATGCTGCATATCCCGCTCTGGGTGGCGTGCTCGCCGAACGTTAGCTGTGTGCCAGTTACCTGGTCTCCGTTAATGTGCCTCTTCAGGCCTTCTCTTGGTGCGAAACCCATAATGCCATCTCCTAGAACCCGATGTTACTCAAAGCCACTATAAAAGCTATAGGGGAACCGCAAGGAAACTATAGGGGGAGCTTTGCAAGCTCTATTAATATCATTGACAGCATCACGCCGATAATAAAGTAGTATGGCTTTCCTTCGCGCTCCTGGGGCAGGATATCGCGGACCACGACGTACAGGAGCATGCCCATCATGAACCCGAACGCGATGTAGAACGGCTCCTTTTGGAGGTTCATGATTGTGGCTATGGCTGCTCCGGCTATGGTGCTTGTGGATAGCGCGAGGCGCTCGAGCTTCGTTGCCTTAAGGTGCCTGCATATGTGCTTGAGCGAGAGCGTTGAGCTGATGGTGTGGAGCACGAACGGGACGAACACGAGCCACCCGAGCACCGAGTACTCTCCGGGCAGGTGGAACAATAGCACTAATGTAAACCCGACGATGAAGTGGTCTATCACGAAGCCAGCGATGTGCAGGTGCTCCAATTCCTCGAGCAGCTCTTTTTTGTTGCGCACGTGCTGGTACACGTACTTCTCGCTGATGTGGAACGCCACGAACCCAACGAGCAGTGCGATGTATATGCTTTCGCCGACCACTGTGGCTGCGATGGAGAGCTCCGGAAGGATTTCCAGGAGGATGTACGTGATGAATATGCCTGCGCTGAGGCTGATGACCTGGTTGTAGTACTTGTTGATGTGCTTTGAGCCGTGCTCGCTGAAGTAGTGCACTAGCGTGAGAATGGATGCCAGCAGGATAGGGGTCCACCACATGGCTAACAATAAAGAGCAAGGGTTTAAAACCCTTGCGCCCCTCATTTACTCCTATGTTCCTAGTAGACACATGCGTAGTAATACGCGGGTTCAAGGAGGGCGGTGCGTCCCACAAGATATGGAAGTCCATGGAGGCCCAGGACGAGACATTCGTCGCCTTGACAGACTTCAACCTGCACGAGCTCGAGAGGCACGGCCACCACAAGCTCGTCAAGAAAGTGCACGCCGCCGTGAAAAGTGGCGCTGTGCCGATGTTCGAGATTGGCGTGTCCCCCGGCGACTGGGCTGGCGAGAAGCAGTACGAGCGCCTTGTGGACCCGGAGATAGTGCACTTGGTCGAGGACCCGAGCGACGCCGTGCTCATCGCCGCCGCCGAGCAATTGAAGGCCGAGGGCGTCATCACCCTGGACAGGCACCACTTGTACACCGGCAAGCTGTGGTCTTACCTGGAGCACAAGGGCATCGGCTTGTACAAGCCGCACGAGTTCGCAGAAAAATACTTATGAGGCCATTATCATGCCAAAAATCGGAGTTGTTGACACGATGTTCGCGCGAGTGGACATGTACCCGTTCGTCATGGAGGCATTCAGCGACATGGGCTGGGCTCCCGAAGTAGTGCGCCGCACTGTGCCCGGAGTCAAGGACATGCCCGTCGCCGCACTCAGCCTTATCGAGAAAGACGAATGTGACATAGTCATCACACTCGGCATGGGTGGCGGTGCTGATGTGGATTACACCTGTGTGCACGAGGCATGCACAGGCTTGCAGGGCGTGATGCTGAAGACCGGCAAGCACGTGATTGACGTAATCGTCCACCGCAACGAAGCGAAGGGCGAGAAAGAGTTCCTTGACATCTGCAGGGACCGTGCGTACAAGCACGCCATCAATGCCTATTGGCTCATAGAGTCCCCTGAGGAGCTGACCAAGCGCGCCGGCACTGGCGAGCGCCAGGGATTTGGCAACGAGGGATCTATTTCCCCTTGAGCTTCTTTTCTTTAGCCTTGTCGACCTTGGCCTTTTCCTTGGACAGGTGCGTGTACTCCTTTAGCTCGTTAGCCCATGCCTTGCTTCCCAGCTTATCCTCCAGGGCGTTCTCGCGGTCCTGAATCTCTGTTTCGTGGGCATTGTCCATCGTGCCCTCCAGCGCGAGCTTGTCAGCGAGCACCTGTTCCCCTATACGGTAGGATTCCTTGGGTTTCTTCTTTTCTGCCATGGTGGCATATAAGAAATAAGTATTTATATGGGTAGTGGTTTGTATAGCCCAAGGTGGGAAATATGACGATGGAGAACGAGGTTAAGACCACTTACAAGATGCTCAAGGAGAACAATTTCAAGGTCTCCGAGATAATCTTCGAGGGCGGTGTCAGCGTAAAGGACACCAGTGCGCTCAGCGCGCTCCAGCAGTGGACTGCTGGCGGCAAGGCGTTCGGCGTCGTGCACGTGATTTACTTCACGCCTGACGGCCAGCAGCGGGTCATTGACATCACTGCGGGCAAGATGCAGGAAGAAGGCGCGCACGCAGAAGAGACCAAGTGAATCCTCACACCAGTTTTGACAAGCGCTTTAGCGCCAGCACTCTTTCTTTTTGCCCCAGCTCAGCTGACTCAACTGACCCCTGCATCATTCGGATAGTGGGACAGCAGATTCATTAAAGGGAGTTGTTAGTAGGGTTTGCCGAGAGTATCGGCTTTGCAGAAGATAAGCACTTTTTTGTGCAAAAATTTGATTTATACGCAGGAGGCTTGGTTCCCGAAGCATCTTTGGCAGTGTTTGTCCAATAGCAGCGTCTTAAGGATTTCTAGGGCATTAGGGTCAACAGATGCCTTTCCCCAATAGTAATATATCCATTTCTCATACTCTGCTTGTGACCTATCAAATGCTTCTTTCAAGGTGTGCCCCTTTATCAGGGATAAGGCTGGAATGCTTGCTGCTTTCCTAAATGGTTCTGCAAACTGGTCCTTGAGGGGGCGACTAGTGCTGTGTACGTCATTGCAGAAAACAAAATCTTCGTCATAACCTATGAACCCATCTGCTCCAGCGCTAATGGACGCAGGCCCAAGTACCCTACCAGAACTACAGGAAAGAGCGCATATGAGCTTGGAGTTCACATCCTTCCCCAGCTTATTGGCATTGAGTAATACTTCACCATCTGTTCCGTTAATCTGTGTGGTGGACCCATGCCCGTTTAGCACTAATAGGCGCGGATTCTTCTTCCTGATAAGCTGCTGGAAATTTGCAGTTGTTACCTTCTTGCCGGATTTCTTGTCAGATAGCTCAAGGAGCTCATACCCCCGCTTTTTTGCTTCTTCCACCACACTTTCAGCCCAATGAAAAAGGTAATGGACAGTGCTATCATGGTCCGGCCTAGTAATCAAAATCGGTTTCTTTGGCATTAAACTGCACTCCTTGCAGTTAGTTTGGCTAGTGAACGAACAAAAATTAGTTCCCGCTTGGCAAAGGTTCTTCCAATGGAGTCCTTGTCAGCTAAGTGCTTTAGGATTTCATCTTTACTCAACGGCTCAGGGCTGCCGCCCACGGAAATTTTCATTCCACTGGGCATGGATAGTAGCCTTTGTTCAGCAATCTCCCAGAAATCATCTGGGATTTCATCCTGTGCTTCCATTGTATATTCCCCTATCTAAAGTATCTTAAGCTCAATTAGCTTATTAAATATTGCTTCTCCGAGCGTGGTTTGGGCCCTTATCTCTTCGTATGCCCGTCTCCAGCTCATGGGCTCGCCGTCAATGACAACTATGGTCATATCCCGTTCCTTGAGGGGTAAGGAGGAATATAGCTTCATAAAATGCTCTGAGTCCACTGGCTTCACCAACACATAATGGGTATAAAAGGCTATCATGGTGCCTGTCCGCGAGATATTTGAACGGGGTGTGAGCTCTGAATTTGAAGCTATGCTAATGGTAGTTCTCTTAAACATGCTGGAGCATAATTCCGTTTAGATGATTGAAGAACTAGCGAAAATACGCAAAGGAGTGGGGATCCTAAAAAAAGAAGTCAAGGATGTTTTCATTCCTAAAGGCAGAGATGGGAACACGTGGCACGAAAAGGATATTCGTGTTAGCAAGAGTGAAATGAAAAAAGCATACCAACATGTCCTTAATGCCTTTGCAAAATACGAGAAAGAGCAGTCAGACATAAACCTCGCAGGATTGAGTGATGCAATCACAATGATGTCAATCAAACACCCCCATGTTGATGATGGTGCATTAGATACGGATATCCCAAAGGCTTTTCAGAAAACAAAGACATTCAAGAAAATCAAGAAAGAGCTCAAAGACGTTGATTTCACTGACCTTATTATCAGTGAAGATGACGCTTATCGTCTTACTTGTATCTCACTAGGATTAAAGGAAGAAGAGTACCTGAAAAAAATGAAAAAAGATTTGATTGATTTACGTATGCCTTATGCGGATTCTAAAGCACCAGAACGACATGGTGCGCTGCGTATCAAAGATGGGTGCATTGAGGTATCAACAGCAGAATTGCATAATATCCATGACATGTCGGCTATGTCATCGGGAAATTTGATTGAAAGTGGGTCACATGGGTGGTGGCACACTCACCCAGCAATTTCTATGTCGGGGCCAAGTAAAGGAGACTTGAGAATTGCAAAGCTATGGAAAGTGCCCGGAGTTGTAGTTCACTATAGGGGTGGTTTCAGACCACAGATACATATTGTTGATCCTAAAGGGAAAACACACCGAGTCAAAATAGCCTAAAAACCGACTTTTTGTGCGAGAACATATTTTGTACAAAAAGCACCTACTTTATGTGCAAAGCCAAGAGTATCGAAAGGATTATCAATCCATAGCGCTAGAATCTTATTGTAGCTGGTCACTTGGCTTCGGTCGAGTGTTTTTGGGGCTCTGCCCCTGTTTTATTTTCTTTGCCGAGAAACCATTTTATTCCACTTACTCCTTTGGATAGGCATGGAGTTCTTCAAGGTCATCAAAGAGCGCCGCTCAATCCGCGAGTTCCGGGACAAGAAGGTGCCCGCGGACAAGATGCGAAAGATTCTCGCTGCCACCAAGGCCGCGCCCTCAGCAGGCAACCTGCAGTCATACGATGTGGTCGTGGTCAAGAAGCGTGCGACCATCGA
>JAUVIW010000059.1 GCA_030592525.1 archaeon | reverse complement strand
GTTTCGGTGCCACAGGCATTGTTGAAAAAGTTTGTTGGAATATAGAAGAATGGTTGAATAATTGATTTTGCGTGAAATTCTCTGTTTTAGTGTGCCTTCGAAACTACATTATTGCTTGTTTCCAGTAAAACCCTTTTAAAGAACCAAGGAATAAATAATGGGCGCATAAAGGCGTTTTTTCTCATGGGTGTTGACAAAACAAGGATAATGGAGCTGTTCCGCAAGAAGCCAGAGGCATACTGGCAAGTCAAGATGTTCAAGGAGCAAGGCTGGGAGCGCAAGCAATGTGATTGCGGCAGGTTCTACTGGACGCTCGATTCCGAACGGACCACGTGCGGAGACTCATCTTGCGACCCGTATAGCTTCATCGGCAACCCACCCACAAAGAAAAAGTTCGACCTGATAGAGTCGTGGAGAACCATCGAGGACTTCTTCATCAAGAACGGCCACACCTCAGTGTCGAGGTACCCAGTCATTTGCAGGTGGTTCCCCGGGCTTGAGTACACCCTGGCAAGCGTCGTGGACTTCATGCGCAGCGCCGGCGGGCAAACAACTTTTGACTTGCCTGCAGACCCACTCGTGGTCCCGCAAGTCTGCTTGCGCTTCAACGACATCCCGAACATCGGTGTCAGCGGAAGGCACCAGTCATCGTTCACCATGATAGGCCAGCACGCTATGAAGGCGTACTGGAAGGACCGCTGCGTCGAGCTCGACCAATCACTGCTGACAGAAGAGTTCGGTGTTCCTGCTGAACAAGTCACGTGGATAGAAGACATTTGGGCGGGCCCCAATGCATTCGGCCCATCAATAGAGTACTTCGTGAACGGCCTCGAAATAGGTAACGCAGTGTTCACATCGTTCCTTGGCACAGTGGATGACTACAAGCCAATGGAGAACAGGCTTATTGACATGGGCGCAGGCCTGGAAAGGTTCGCGTGGATGTCACAAGGCACGCCAACACAGTACCAGGCGGTCTTCGGCCCGGTGGTCGACAAGATGCTCAAGAGCGTGGACTATGACTCCACCGTGTTCGAGGACTACGCGCGCCGGGCAGGCGGCCTGAACGCCGATGAAGGGGACTTGGACAAGGAGCTCGCAGAAGTGGCCAAAAGCATGGGCCTGACGCCAAAGGAGCTGTCACAGAAAACAAGGCCTGTGGAGGCAGTGTTCGCTGTCTGCGACCACGCACGCACCCTGGCCTTTGTTATCACTGACCGCGGCCTCCCAAGCAATGTGGGTGGCGGCTACAACTTCCGCGTCATACTGCGCCGCGCGCTCAACCTCATCAAGGAGCAGGAGCTCCCGTTCACGCTCACGGACATCGCGCTGGAGCACGCGGATTACTTGAAGCCGATTTACCCGCTGCTGTCAGAGAGCAAGGACCAAATAGCGGAAATAATCGAGGTCGAGGAAAGGAAGTACGGGAAAACACTCGAGAAGGCGCACCGCACCATCCACACGCTCCTGAAAAACAAGAAGCAGCTGAGCGACAACAAGCTCATAGAGCTCTACGACTCACAGGGCATCACGCCTGAAATGATCCGCAAGGCGGACCCAGACATCAAGATACCGAGCGACTTCTACGCCAAGGTAACGGCACGCCACGGCACACAAGCCAAAAAGGAGCACGCAACCATTATTGAGATAAAGGCACCTGCAACAAAGGCGCTGTGGAACAAGGGCTTGCTCGAATTCGACGCAGAAGTGCTTGACAACATAGAGCTCAACAAAAAGAACTGGGTTGTGCTTGACAAGAGCGCGTTCTACCCAGAAGGCGGGGGCCAGGACCACGATGCAGGGTACCTCAATGGCGAGCGCGTGCACGACGTGCAAAAGGTCGGCGACGTAGTCATCCACCGCACGGAAAACAAAGTCACCGGAAAGGTCCGCGGCAAAGTGGACGCGCACCGCAGGGCCGCGCTCACATCGCACCACACCGCAACACACATAATCAACGGGGCCGCGATGCGCGTGCTCGGCAAGCACGTGTGGCAGGCGGGCGCACACAAGTCACCGCGCCAGGCGCACCTGGACATCACGCACTACGACTCACTGAGCGACAAGCAGGTCCGTGAGATAGAGAAACTCGCGAACAAAGTGGTCACTGAAAACAGAAAAGTTTACAAGTCAGTCATGCCCCGCGCCGAAGCAGAGGAGGAATACGGGTTCCACCTGTACCAGGGCGGCGCCGTACCACAGGCATATCTGCGCATCGTGAACATTGAGGACTGGGACACTGAAGCCTGCGGAGGAACGCACGCCGACTTCACCGGAGAAGTCGGCCCCATAGTCATCACGAGCACGGAAAAGATACAGGACGGCATCGTGCGCATCTCATTCACCGCAGGAGAGCCTGCGGAAGAGTACTTGGCTGACATGGATTCCAAGCTCCATGACACCGCAGGGCTATTGCTGTGCGAGAAAAGGGACGTGCCCGCAAAGGTGCGTGCCCTGCTCGCGGACTTCAAGAAGAAGCGCAAAAAAGCCGAGAGCATGGAGAAGGCACGAGCGGGCAAGGAGCTCGAGGAAATGGAGCCCGAGGAAATCAACGGAAAAAAGGTCCTGACAGTAATGCTTAATGGCAATGCAGACTACCTGCGCAAGGTATCGCAACAGTCACACGCGGACGTCGTGTTCCTCGTGAACAGCGACGGCAACGTGTTCTGCGCCGGCAACGGCGTGAACTGCGGGGCCATTGTCCAAAAGGTATGCAAGGCCTTGGGCGGTGGCGGCGGAGGACCGCCGGCAAAGGGCGAGGGCCGCGTGCCACCAGACAATGCAAAAACAGCGTTCGCCAATGGCAAGCAGGCTGTGAAGGAGGCGCTGAAATGAAGCTTAAGGAAGCGCGCGAGAGCGAGCGATTGCTGAGAAAGGCGGCGCAGGAACTGAACGTGCCTGTCAAGACAGTGCCGGCAGCCGTGAAAAACCTGATGGATGACATTAACAGCCTGGAAGCCAGGATAAAGGCAATGGAAGGTAAGTGAATGGACTTCAAGGCAATGGAAGGCAAGTGGCAGAAAGCCTGGTGGAAGGCGGGCATCAACGATGCTGAAGTGGACACCTCGAAGCCAAAGTACTACCTCATCTTTGCTTACCCCGGGGTCAGCGGGCCACAGCACGTCGGCCACATGCGCGGGTACACTTACTCAGACGTCATCACACGGTACAAGAGAATGAAGGGCTTCAGCGTGCTTTTCCCTGCGGGATTCCATGCAACCGGCATCGCGCCAGTCGCCTACGCCAAGAAGATTAGGGACGGCGACAAGCAGACCATTGATTACATGAAGAAGAACGGCGTGCCCGAAGATGCGATTGGCTCGTTCAAGGACTACAAGAAATTCCTGTCCTACTGGTACAAGGCATACGAGAACGATTACTGGAGGCGCTTCGGGTTTTTGATTGACTACCGCCGGCTGACGTCAACGCTTGGCGCGGGGTACCAGAAGTTCATCCAGTGGCAGTTCCGCAAGCTGAACGAAGCCAACCTACTCATACAAAAGGACAATTACTCGGCTTTCTGCCCGAACGACGGGCCCATAGCAGTTGATGCGAGCGAGACTGACATCAAGTGCGGCGGCAAGGCAGAGAAGCTGGAGTTCACCCTGCTCAAGTTCAAGATGGGCGACGAGTTCGTTGTCGCGGCAACCCTCAGGCCCGAAACAGTCTATGGGCAGACAAACATGTGGGTGCGGCCTGACATTGATTACGTGCGCGCGAGGGTGGGCAAGGAAACCTGGGTCATCAGCAGGGAGTGCGCCGACAACCTCAAGTACCAGGACCGCGACATCGAGGTACTCGGCACGGTAAAGGGTGAGGAGCTCGTGGGCAAGAAGTGTCTCGCTCCCGGCGTCGAGCGCGAGATACCCATCCTGCCATCCAGCTTCCCTGACCCAGCTGTAGGAACAGGGCTGGTGACGAGCGTGCCAAGCGATGCGCCGTTCGACTACATTGCGCTGGAGGACTTGAAGAGAACCAATCCCGAGCTCGTCAAGGGCATTGAATTAATACCAATCATAAAGTCACGCGGCTACGGCGACTTCCCTGCGAAAGAGATCTGCGAGCAAATGAACATAAGGAGCCAGAATGAGGCGGAAAAGCTCGAGGAAGCCACGAAAGAGATTTACAAGGTCGGGTTCCACACCGGCCGGATGATTACCGGGCCTTACGAGGGCAAGCGCGTTGTCGAGGCCAAGGACTTGGTGCGCGACGACCTGATTCGCGATGGCAAGGCCGACAGCATGTGGTCGTTTTCAGAGCCGGTTGTGTGCAGGTGCGGTGAGCACGTTGTCATCAAGAAGTTTAATGACCAGTGGTTCATCAAGTACTCTGACCGCGAGCTGACCGACAAGGCAAAGGACTATGCAGAGGGCATGGACATAGTGCCGGAGGGCTACAAAGAGGAGATGCCCGGTGTCCTGGACTGGTTTGAGGACCGCCCCTGCGCAAGGCAGGGCTCCTGGCTCGGAACCAAGTTTCCGCTGGACGACGGCTGGATAGTGGAGCCAATCAGCGACTCCACCCTTTACCCAATGTACTACATCGTGTCATTGTACGAGAACAACGGCGCCATAAAGCCCGAGGAGATGACGGATGAGTTCTTCAACTACGTCTACCTGGGCATCGGCAAGCCCAAAAGGCCGGAGTGGGAGCGCGTCCGCAAGGACTTCGAGTACTGGTACCCGCTGGACGTCAACCTCGGTGGCAAGGAGCATAAGACCGTGCACTTCCCCGTGTTCCTGATGAACCACGTTGCCGTGCTGCCGGGGGTCTTGTGGCCAAGAGGGCTGTTTGTCCATTGGTGGGTCACTGGCACGGCAGGAAAGATAAGCAAGAGCAAGGGCGGCGCCGAGCCCATACCCCAAGCAATCAAAAGGTATTCCGTGGACGCCATGCGCACCTATTACTGCCACGTTGCGCAGTCATCTGTTGATGTTGCGTGGGACCCGGACCTGGTTTTCACGTACAAGGAGGCTTTGCGCAGGAACTACTTGCTCGCGGAATCATTGCTCGAGGCGCCTGATGCCAGGTCGCCTGTTGACGAGTGGGTGAAATACAATTTCAACCAGCGCCTCGAAAAAGCGACTCTTGCGCTGGACGATTACGACATGCGCACTGCGGCGGACGAGATTGTCTATGGCATCTCCCGCGACTTGCAGTGGTACAAGCGCCGCGGCGGCGGGAACAGGAAGCTGGTTAAGGCGCTGGTGGGCAAGTGGATTCGCATGTGGGCCCCCTTCGCACCGCACATGGCTGAGGAGGCGTGGCACGCCCTGCTCAAGGAAAAGGGGCTGGTTAGCGTGGCCGAGTGGCCGTCACTCTTTGACTCCGAGGCGGACGCAAGCGTGAACAGCGGCGAGGACCTGGTGCAGCGCATCTTGGGTGATATCCGTGACATTGAAAAAATTCGCGGAGCCAAGGCCAAAAAGGTGATGGTTTATGTTGCGGCTCCGTGGAAATGGCTTGCTTTGGGGCACGTGCGCAATGCGAACGGGAACTTTGGCGATGCCATGAAAAATGCCTCAAGCGACCCGAAGCTAAGCGACCACAAGAAATTGCTGTCCACGCTAATCAAGCGCCTGAACAGCAAGATGAACTGGTACCGCGACAAGAAGGAGGTGGATGAGTTCGTCGTGCTGAATAGCGCGACGCACTTCCTGTCCGAAGAGCTGGATGCCAAGGTGGAGCTGTTCCATGAGGATAAGCCTGGCGAGGATCCCGGGCACAAGGCCGGGGCTGCACTGCCTTTGTATCCTGGTATTCACGTCGCTTAGATAATGCCAAATACGCCTAGAATGAGGAATATTGCCACGATGACCAGCAGCAGCTTTAGTATGGCGCCCCCACCAATGCCACCCATCTCAGGTGCCACGAGGGCGCGCTCGCCCTTCATCTCTTCCTCGCGCTCGGCAAGCACTCGTTTGTCACCCAGCCGATAATCCCTACCGTCCATACTGTCCAGTTCCTCATTCTCAGCTGCGTTTAGGAGTTCCTCATGCCCTTCGGCTGAGGGCCCCATGAGGCT
>JAUVIW010000036.1 GCA_030592525.1 archaeon | reverse complement strand
TTTCCTTGAGTGACAACTGCCTGCTTTGGATTCTTGATGAGCTCGACTCCCAGTTCCTGGTTCCCATGGCCGTGAAGCGCGAGCTTGTTGACAAGCCGATGCGCTCGAATAAGTTTGAGCTGAAGGCATTGCGCATCAGGGAGTACCTCAACAACGGCGTTGTCCTGACGGTTGACCAGAAGGGAGTGGCGGACCGCGCAAAGGAAATCACGCGCCTCGCGAACGCATTGTTTAAGTACGGCAAGCACAGCGTGCGCATCGTGCACGAGGGTGAGGCCCAGTCTCTGGCCCTGCTGGAAAAGATGGGCTCGGGCTCGCTGCTGATTGACGAGCGCACGACCCGCCTGCTGATTGAGGACATGGACTCGCTGAAGAATTACATTCAGCACCGCACTGGCTTCCATTTGAAGGTGAACAAGCAGGTGGCGCGTGACCTTAAGTCCTGTTTGAGTGGCATTCCCGTGTTGCGCTCGTCCGAGGTGCTCGCGTACGCCTTTGAGAGCGGGAGCCTTGAGCACTTGGGTGGCACGGAGACGCTGCATGCCTCGCTTTACGGCCTGAAGTTCGCTGGGTGCGCCATCACGAGCGATGAGATAGAGCAGTACGTGCGCCTGCTGTCCTAGCGCTTGTACGCGTACGTGTACACGCTCTGCTTCTTGCGGAGAAGGAAGTAAACTATCACCGCGATAATGACCATTACCACGACACCCATCCCAATGAGTATTGTTTCCATGCCCGCGCCCTGTACCATTGCGTAGGCTAAAGCCCGAGTGGTTTATATTAGTTTCCTGCTTAGCCAAGGGCATGATTGACTTGCTCGCGCTTGGCTTGATACAGGGCGTGCTTGAGTGGCTGCCCGTTAGCAGCGAGGGCTTCGTTGTTTTGGCGAGCGCGTTCCTCGGGTTCAAGGACCCCTTGGGCATCGCGCTGTTCCTTCACTTGGGCACTTTGCTCGCGGTCATCGCCTACTTCCATGACGACATCGCAAAGCTCGACAAGAGGATGGTGCGATTCATCGCCCTGGCAACGGCGGCAAGCTTTGTCACGGGCCTCCCACTGTATTACTTGGCCAAGTCGCTTGACCTCTCTGTTGGGCCATTGGCCTTCGGGGCTGTTGGCCTCGCGCTGATTGCCACCGGCTTTTTGGTGCACAAGCGCATTTCCGCCAAGTCAAAAAATGCTCTGGCAGGCAAGGATGCGGTGTTCGCGGGCCTGCTTCAGGGAACAGCCATCATGCCCGGAATCTCCCGCTCTGGCGTCACTTTATTCGCTCTTTTGTCGCAAGGCTATCCCGCTGATTTCGCGCTGAAGCTGAGCTTCCTGATGAGCATCCCTGTCGTGCTCGCGGCCAGCGCGTTCGATGCCACGCAGGGCTTTGCTTTTGACGCATCATACTTGCCAGCCCTCGCTGTTGCTGCGGTTGTTGGCTATGCCATGATTGGTGCGCTCATTCGCGTGGCGAAGCGCGTGGACTTCTCATGGTTCTGCTGGGCTTTCGGCACCTTGTCGGTCGTGGCTGCTCTTCTTGCGTAGGACTTCCTCGAACGCGTCCAGCACCAGGCTGACGAGCTCGTCCACCTGCTCTTCGTTGCGCGGGTCGACTGATATCATCTTGTCTGACAGCCGGTTCACTGCCAGCCTCAGGGGTGTTGGGATGTCCGAGAGCCTCTTGAACATTTCGCCCCTTATGCGGGCGCCTTCCTCGGGCATTTGGTTCCTGTAGAACGGTACCCATGCCGCCATGATCCCGACCATTACGATGAATAGGTCTTCGACTTCTTCGCCCTCAATGTCGCTCATCTCGCGCTTCTCTGCCTCGAGCTTCGTGGTGATGGTGCTCGCGTAGTACTCGTACAGCTCCTTTCCGAGCCCGGCTCGGATGACGAACTCGTCGTTCAGGATGTCCTTGAGCACCAGGCCGAGCGTGATCATGACTCGGAGCGCGTCCTTGCAGTACTTGCCGCCCCCGTACTTCTCGC
Organism: archaeon; assembly: GCA_030592525.1. Classification (GTDB taxonomy): domain Archaea; phylum B1Sed10-29; class B1Sed10-29; order WALL01; family WALL01; genus JAUVIW01. The sequence continues at coordinate 7,111 of JAUVIW010000036.1, read as the reverse complement.
AGATGCCGAGCACGCGCTCCTCTCTTTTGCCGACGGCCTTGCTTACGGCCTCGTTGACTTTTCCGTCTTCCCCTGAGTGCAGCAGGTAGAGGTGCATTGTCTCGTGCGCGAGCAGCCCGTCAATCACGTTTTCCCTCAGGGCCTTGCGGACCATTGGCGACGAGCAGTCGATGTGCACTTCCTTTGCCTTTAGGTCGGTGTAGTTGCCTTTTCCTGTGGCCTCAAGCAGCAGCTTTGTCGGTGGCAGCTCGTGCTTCCGCGTGATTACGGCCACGACCTTGTTCTCTGCTTTGGTGATGAGGTAAACGTCGTCCTTGGGCACTCCCTTGAATTCCACGACGGGTTTCATGCATGGCAGTAACGGGGGTATTGCTTTTAAACCAGTGCGTTGTTATCCACTTCATGCGTAAGGGTATTTCGCCTACGATATCGTTCGTGCTAATCGTGCTCATTGCGACGAGCGCTGCGATAGGCCTGTACTTTTGGTTCACGTCGGTGGACGCACCGGTTCTTGAGTACGTGTCCGTGACAGTGTTGGCTTACCCCTACAACTCGACGGCCATTGTCATTGTTAATGCGGAGGCCCGCAACTCGTCTGAGTACACCCACTTGAACACGAGCGCGGGGAGGTGTGATTTTGGTGATATCACTGACTGCGGTGACGCCATCAAGCTCCAGCCAGGCGTGCCCACGCGCTGCTACCTGCGCAATGACCTATGCAATGCGAACATCGTCGGCTCGGGAACCGTCGCAATCTACGGTGTCGGCATCAACACCGTGTACGTGGATATGTGAGTAACGCATTAATACCCCCTCGTCCCAAAAACACTTATGCGCCTGTAGTCTAGCCTGGTAGGACTTAAGCTTCCCAAGCTTACGGCCCGGGTTCAAATTCCCTTCACCTCTCGGGGTGGGGGGATGAAAGTCCCGGCGGGCGCACTTCACAGTATTACGGAGGATGTTCGCATGAAAAAAATCATTATTTTGCTTTTGCTGGTCTCATTGGCGTTTGCGCAGTGGGATGACTGCCCCCTCGGAATGGTCAATGACACTTACCCTGGTGAGTGCAGTAGGTATATTGATACTAATGGGGACGGAATATGCGACCATTCCCAGCCCGCACCAGAAGGAAGCGTGGCTTTGACAGAGGATGAGCTCCATGACCTTATAGCGGGGCAAGACGTGAAGAACATGACTGTGCTCGGCGTGGCATTAATTTACAACATTGATGCTGAGGAGTATGCCTCCGCACTTCAGGATGAGTTTGGGGGGGAGATAACCCCGCAAAGCCACTTCCTGGATTTGCACGGTGATTTCAGGGTTGACCCTAGCACTGCCAAGGACATTGCGGTTGCAATGGTGGGAGACAGCCCAATCGCATTGCAGCAAATCCAGGGGATTGAACAAGTCCAGGAAATTGAAGAGGTTCGCAGGACGGATTACAACCTTTTCCCAATCACACTAATCCTGCTGCTGGCTTATGCTGGGACATGGGCTCTGACGAAAAAGAAAAAGCTGGGTGTTGCCACTCACAGGAAGATATGGAACGTGCTCTTACTTGCTGTTTTCCTTGTGTCAGGCATCCTCGGGATAATACTGGTGCTGAGGATTAGCCATGGGCTGCAGTTTGACTTGCTTAAAAACATGCTTTTCCTGCACGTGGAAACAGGCATAGCAATGGCAGTAATCTGCGTGTTCCACACAGCCTGGCACTGGCCGTACTTTAAGAACCTTCTGAGGAAGTGAGCCCAGCACCCTTAAGTGATTTATACATCAAGCGCCTAACTATACGTCTGGTGTTTTTCATGGGTATTTCAAGCTTAGTCTACGAGTCCTGGATGAAGGAGATTCAGTTCAAGAAGTATGATGGCATGCTGCCTCTTCTGGATGAGCGCGACCTCGTCGGCAAAGTGATTGATGTCGGAATCGGCACCGGCCTGTTCGAGGACTACCTCAAGGGCCGAGGGATCACGCTTGATGTAACTGGGGTTGAGATAGACCAGCGCATGATGGATGACGCCAAGAAAAAAGGCTACAATGTTACTGCGGCCTCTGCGGAGTCATTACCGTTCGAGGACGACTCGTTTGACTTCGCCGTTTGCCTTGACACAATCCATGCCGTCGGCGACAAGGAAAAGGCAATGAGTGAAATGCGCCGAGTGCTACGCCCCGGAAAAACCATTCTCCTTTCGCACTTTGCCAATGTATTCACCAAGGCCCAAGTCATGGTTAGGCTGGACCAGTTGACCCGTGGCATGAATGTGATTGCAAAGAAAGTTGTTGGCGCCAGCGACCAGGAACAAAGCGTTGTCTTCCTGGTGCAGAACTAGATCTTAATCTTTCCCTTAGCGCGCTTTTTCTCGCGCTTGATGCGTTCGCGCTTGAATTTACTTACACGAGCCCACTCACTCGGCTTTGCATCGCGTAGCACTGCGGTCTCAAGCCGTTCAGCCGCCCTTTTCCTCTCTGCCAGAGGCGATTTTTTGAGGGTTTCGATAGCTACCTTTAAGCTTGCTTTACTCTCACGCTTTAGCCCAGGGTGCCTGTCGAACATCCTCTTGAGCGCACCGACCTTTATTTCACGAGGCTTGTTCCTGAACACGTGCTCGTTCACGCGGTTAATGTACAGCAAGCGCTTATGCAGCTCTTTGTAGTCCTTGGGCTCGAACTTGAGCTCACCATCGAAAACAGTCCGCACGAACTTGCCGATGTCATCAGCGTAATGCGGGTCCCTTTCAGTCTCATACCCTTCACCCATGCCCTGGATAATGCCGGATATCATCGGGTCACGGAAGAACTTCGCCCTTTTGAATGACTGGTTCACGATGTCGTTCAGGTTCCTCGCGACATCGTGCTTGCCCTGCTTCTTGAGGTCACCCATAAGCTCCTTGTAAGCCTCTTTTGTCTTGTAGGCAGTGACGTCCATCGCCCGCATTACCCTCTTTTTGGGGTAGCCCGCGGCCAGAAAAGCCAGGTCGTTTATGAGGTCTGTGACAGCCTCGTTCTTCTCACGGACGTGCAAGTCAAAGCGCATTTGGTAGTCAACGAGAGAATGAGTCGGAATGTAATCCATGAAGTTGTGGGTTTCCTCGTGCCCGGCAATGAGCACGCCTTGTGCGCTCTCTGCCTGCGCTTTCGGAAGCATCATCATCTTTGTGCCGTCCTTCATCTTGACAAACTGCCCGACCACTCTGCCTCCGCGCGTTTTCCCCAAATCCTTTTTGTCGGGCAGCACGCCGAACCGTACCTTGCCCTCGCGGTAATCGTTCTCGAAAGCATTGAGTGCGCGCATATTGATTGGGAGGCCCGCGGCCTTCAGGCGCTTCATGCCCACCAGCCAAATCTCAAGGCCTACACGCATCTTCGCCTCGAGCGGCTTCTTGAACTTCTTTATCGCCATTTAGAAAGCCTTGAACCCCTTTGACTGCAGCACGCCGGTCACCTCAATGCGCGCGCCGCCGACATCCGGCACGATTAAGCCAGGCTCGAGAGTGAACACCATTCCCTTGCGCAGTATGTCGTCGCTCCCAATCCGGATGTTCGGGTACTCGTGGATGTCAAGGCCAACACCATGCCCAAGCGGGTATGGCCAGTACTTCGCGAAGTCCATGAACACTATCTTAACGCGCTCGCACGCTTCGCCCGCGTTCATTCCAGGCCTTATGACCTTCATTGCTTCCTTGCTTGCGTCCTTCACGAGGTCGAGGAGCACTGTCTCCCGCTCGCCGGGCTTCTTGCAGAACGATGTTGTGAAGTCAGAGCAGTACCCGTCAACCCGCGCGCCGGTGTCAATGATTACCATGTCACTCTTGTTGATGCGCTTGTCCGTTGGGTAGGTGTGGATGAACTTGGTGTTGTCGCCCGCAGCCACTATTGTGTCGAACGCGGGCCTTGCGCCCTTGCTTAGGTAGTACTCGTTAATCTTTTTGTAAACGTCCATCTCGCGCTTGCCGACCATCTTTTCACCGAGGCGCAGGGCGCTTTTCGCGAGGTCAGCAGCCTTCTTCATGCTCTTCAGCTCCTTGGCGTCCTTTATCGCCCTTATGTCGCGGAGCTCGTCGCTGATGTCAATGAACCGCATTGTGGGGAGCTTTGCCTGGAGGCGGACCATTGTCTTGATGCTTATCCTGTTGGCGTTGAATCCAATCTTCTGTATCTTGCTGTGGGATTCTATGGTTTTGTACAGGTCGTTCTGTGTCTTTTTCTGCACGACGTTCTGGATCTCGGCCTTTTGGTTCACGTCCGAGATTAGGAGCACCGGCTCTTTGTCAAGCTTCCAGTACAGTGCGCCGCTCGCGTCGAGCGCATTTAGCCCGCTGTAGTAAAGCAGGTTCATGTCCGGCCTGTCACCCCCGCTCAGTAATAGTATTGAGTCGCACTTGTTCTTGATTTTGTCGTACAATTGCTTTAGTCTTACGTTCATATGAATGCCCCCTCGCGCATTATTTCCTTGTCATCGAAGTATATTGTTGGCTTTTCTATGATGAAGTCAATGTGAATGTCTGATGTGACTGTGCCCTGCATGCTTTTTGAGTCGCCGACAGCGAAATGAAAAGTCCCCTTGACTTTTTCGTCCTCGAGCACGTTTCCACTTAGCTTCGCTTTCGGGTTCGTGCCGATGGAGAACTCAGCGATGTTTCGGCGTGTCTTTTTTGCCCAAATCATCTTCTTGAACTTCGGGTCCGTGCATCCGATTACATTATCCTTTTCGAAAGTGAACTTCGTTCCCTTCTTGACGAAAGGCGACTTGTAAACAGTAACAGCGCCCCATGCCCCTTTCGGTGCGAGCCCCACTTCGCCTGCAGGCAGGTTGCAGATGTACTTTTTCTGGTGCAGCTGGCCATCGTCATTAAGGATTTCCCTGTTTCCTATTTTGAACCAGGCATCCGTCCCTTTTGCGGTGACGTGTATCCACTCCGCTGCCTCATACTTTTTCTTGAGCTTCGCGCCGAATGAGTGTATTTGATTGTAGTCCGCACCCATTCCCCGAATGAACACTTGTTTTGTGATGCCCGGCAGCGTGGCGATTCGCCCACCCTTGTTGCGCGCCGCCCTAATTGCATTGGTGTGTGTGAGTGAGTATGCTGTTGGCGCATACACAATGTTATAGTCAAGCAGTGCCCTGGCAACGGCTTTTGGTGGCTCCCGCCCGTGCTGGCCTGTTGGCGCTATCATCATCAGGGCTGCCTCGCACTTCTTGCTTGCGGCCCGATAGATGGCGAGCCCTACCTCCATTGATGGCTCGTCTGTCACCACGAGCAATCGCTCGCTTTTTTTGGGCTTGGCGAGCGCGATAGCGTTCCTCGCCGCATTGGCCAAGGCGTTCATTTGCGGTAGTCTCCGGGATTTACAGTGGTGGGCTTGGCGCTCTCGGGGATTGCTAGCTCTCCTCCGCCGGGCAGCCTGTCCTTACAAAGCTTGCAAACCGTGCCTTTGCGGCACTTTTCGCACACTCTCTTGCCGCACCTCGCGCAAGAAACAAGCTTTCCCGGGCGGCCGCAGAGGTCACAGACCCCTGTTAAGTCCACCATACGCCCTTTTATACGCTCGAGGAATATATAGTTATGGTCACTATGAAAGGGTCATGGAAGCTTCTCACGGTCTTTGATATTGATATAGAGCTCCACATAAGCTTTTTACTCCTTTTGCCACTTGTTCTGTTCTTTGATTGGCTTTTTTCGGTCGTTCTGTTCGTTTTATTCACATCCATCGTCGCTCACGAGCTTACTCATGCCTTAATAGCCAAAAGAGAGGGAATTGAGGTAAAGCGCATAATCCTCCTGCCAATAGGCGGCATGGCTGTGATGAGCGAGTCCAAGCTCAGCGCGTTCGATGAGTTCCGCATGGCCATAGCCGGCCCCATGTTCAACCTCGTGTTCTGCACCCTAATCGCATTGGGTGTTTGGGCTTTCGGCATCCCGATATACGACCTCGCTGGCTGGAACATGGTGCTCGACACTGAGGCCGCGGTGCCCTTCATTCCGTTCCTCGTGTCATCATACTTCTGGCTGAACTGGCTCCTGGGCGTGTTCAACCTCTTCATCCCCGCCATTCCCCTGGACGGCGGCCGCGTGTTCCGCTCCGTGCTCGCGATGGGCATGAAGTACGTGGACGCCACCAGGATAGCGACGCGCGTGTCGCGCATCGTGACAGTATTCCTCTTCCTCTTCGCCTTCCTCACGTACAACCTCATCCTCATGGTCATCAGCGTGTTCATCTGGCTCGGGTCGGCAGCAGAAATGGAGTTCGCCCTCAGCGACGAATTGCTCACAGGAGTGCCCCTCGCCAATGTTATACGCACTAATTACCTTCTTGTGGACGATGATGACAGCATAGACATGGTCGTGGAGGACATGATTACCTCACGCTCCCTCGTTGCCCTCATAGAGCTGGACGGCCACATTGGCACCACGAGCCTCTATGACATCAGGCACGTGCCCAAAAGCAAGTGGAAAACGACCAAGATAGGCCGCGTGGCCAGGAAGCTAAGGCCCATTTCAATGAGCCACTCGATCATGGATGCCTTAAAGAAGATGAACAAGGACCAGGTCGACGCCCTTCCTGTGACATACAAGCACAAGCTCAAGGGCGTTGTGTTCCGCGACGACATCCTCAAGGTCTTCGAGATACTGAAGGTTGTTAATGCGTAACAACCTTTTCTCCAATACTGCTTTCTCGCCAGAAAGCAGTAACACTCGGCTTCGCCTCGTTCGAAAAGCTTGATTACCGTCGTCCGAACGACGGTAATGACCAAAACCTCGCCTTCGGCTCGGGGACCTCGTAATGCTTTTTAAGCCCATCATCCAAAAACTAGCTGCTGCGGAGGTAGCAAAGCCCGGTTCAATGCGTCGGCCTCGAGACAAGGAGGGGGGACACCCCCCTCCCTTGTGAGCCCTCCCCCCGTTGGGAGTGCGAGAAAGCCGATGGGCCTCGGCCCACGTGAGTTCGAATCTCACCCTCCGCGCCATCACTCTTTTATACGCTATTTGCACTAATTCTATCACATGCCAAAGCCAAAAGCCCGCATCCGAAAAGGCACCAGGAAGCGCCTAGTCAAGATTGACACTGCGAGCCTTCGCGAGGTCAAGAAAGCCAAGGAAGTCAAGCGGGC
>JAUVIW010000086.1 GCA_030592525.1 archaeon | reverse complement strand
TCTTTGTTCCCGTTCCAACCGGCGTGCACTCGTATTGCCACTTGCCGCCTTTTGGCTCGTGCAGGTCAAGCTCCGCAATGCACTTGTCTATTTGGGTCTCGTCGTCCACGACCGCGAACCACACGTTTGGTGAGTTGAGGTAAACGCCACTCTCACCAGTGTACCCCCACTGGTCTATTGACACGGTTTTTTCTGGTGAGCCCCTCCACACTATTTTCGGAGGCGTCTCGTCGCGCGTGTACGTCCTTGTCACACGCGTTTCCTTGCCTGTGACATCTAAGCATGCTGCCGTAACCTCGTTCCTGCCTTCAAGCAGCTCAACAGCGCACTTCATGCGCACCTCTCTCGCGCCGTCAATCATTTCCATTGTCTCGCAGTCTGTTGAGATAACTGGGTCAAGCGTCTCTGTCTCGAACTTCGAGCTTGTTTCCACGCGCCCGCCGTGCCTCTTCCATCCCTGTTCCGTGAGCGTGACTTCTGTGTGGCATGAGCCAACTCCGTCGTTGTCACTGACAACGAACTCGATGAAGAACTCGTCACTGTTGGTAGTGCTTCCTGCGAATGCGACGCTCAGCCCGTCAACCTTTTTCGCGTACCTCTGGTACACTGTGAGTGGCATGTCGCCGCCGTGGAAGTGTAGCTCGACTCCTGGCGCGCCGTTAGTTATCTCACCAGTATACTCGTACGACGTCATTCCCTTCTCTGTTATCTCGTCGTACATTGTTGTCGAGAAGTCAAAGTCCGGGAACAAGGAGAACACTGGCGTGTCGTGGCCCCATCTCCAGAACGTGACCTCACTAACCTCATCAACATTGCCTATTGAGTCCCTGCACATTATCTTCGCCGGCACCATCGTGTCCTCGTCAACTATTTTCGGTGTCCTGCACTCGACTTCCGCCACGTTGAAGTAATAGAAGTCCCCTGTCCCGCTTCCTGTCGGCACCGTTATTCTGCAGCACCCGTCGTCAACAACATCATTTGCATTCGAGTCCTTGCCCTCGAAACCGAGCTCTGTGCGCTTCGTGTCCCAAGCGCCGTTGCAGTCATTGTTCGTCCACGCCTGGTCCCTCGCTATTTCTCCTTCCGTACCAAGAGCCATTTCTGTGCTCTCTATCCAGCAGAACTCGGGCACGCCAAACTTGTCCCTGACGCGGAACTTTGTCATCAGCCTCGAGTTCTCGTTCGCATCCGCTGCCCCCATGTAAATCGGTGAGGGTATCGTGCCCATGAGCTCTATCCCGCTGCTGTCGAGCAATATGCTGTCAACGCGCACCTTGCTGGCGAGCCCGTAGCTGTCAATGCAGTACCCTGCCACTCTCCTTATCCCGTCGCCTGCTTCGATGGCGTGCTCGCACGCGTACCTGAACGTTCCCGTGGGGGGATTGCTCTCTTCCGCATCAGGCATGCACTGTGTTTCCGAGTCCTCGTCCAGCTGTCCGGATGGCAGCAGGTTCATGATGACACAGTACGGCAGCGTTGGCGGGTCGTCCTCTGTCTCCACCTCAATAATCATCTCAACGCTTGGCACCGCAGTGTACTCCTCGTTGAAGTAGTACCCCGTGCCCGCTGTCTCGTACCCGCTGCCAACGGCCTTGAACATTGTGACTGTCGGCCCCTCCAGGTCAACCACTTCGCTCAAGTCGTCGAGCGCCGGGTAGTAGTATACTTTCGTGTGCGCCCCTCTCGACGCATCAATCGCTTCCACAAGTGTGTTGCCTGTTGTCCAGTAGCCGGTCATCCGCGTCGCGAACGCCGCGCGCATCAATGCCAATCCGCTGGTGAACCCTTCGCCGGACTCGACAACGCGCGTGCGGTCATAGACAATCCCGAACACCACGTCGCCGTACTCGTCAAGGTTGTAGAACCCCATGCCGGAGTGCACGAAGTTCCCTTCCTCGTCCGTGAGCGAGCTGATTCTCTTGAACTCGTTTGCGGCGAAGCTTGGGCAGTTGACTATGTTGTGCGTTTCGCACTCAATGTACTTGAGCCATGTCGCGGGCTGCCCGCCCGTGCGCTCTGACACTATGTGCCTTGCGTCCTCGCGGTCCGCACCATAGGAGAACAGGAGCGACTCGGTAATATCATTCCCCCGCGTGCCGCGTGAGTACTGTATTGCGTCAACAAACGCCGCGCTTTGCGCTGCGTCACCCTCGAATGACATGTACTCCCCGCGCGCTGGCCTGAGCTCGCGGTCGTAGTTCATCAGCCCGACGAAGTACTGCCACTTGGCCTTGTCGCACCATGGTGCTTCCATCGCGCTTTTCACGGCCTTGATTGAGACGTCCTGCTGCTTGTTCACGCGCTCGATTGTGACGTCCCACGCCCCGCAGGTAATTGCGCTGTCAAGGACCGCATCGCGCGACGCCAGCAGCCCGGCACCCTCAAGCGTTGTCGCGACCGACGTGACCTCGCCGTACCTGCCGTCATACTCGGCAAAAACTTCCTTGAGGCCGAGCGCACTCAGCTTGTCGTTGCCCAGTGCATATGAGTATGTGTAACTTGTCTCTTCATCGCTCTTCAGCAGCTCATCCGCCGCATGCAGCAGCACCGCACCCAACTGCTCTGCGTCACAGAGATAAGCGAACTCGCCTATGCCTGGTGAGCATGAGTACATGCCTATCACGTCAGGCGCATCAGGCTCCCTGCGCACGTACTGCTTGACCTGCGTTATCTCCGTAACATTGGTTCCCTCGGGGTTGCACTGCAGCTCGACGCGGAACTCCTGGTCTTCCTTGAACTCACTTGACTCGAGCGTTAGCAGCTCGACCGCTTTTTCTCCGTCGCCTATGCACTCCACGCTTTCCACCGACAGCGTCATGCTTATTTCTGCGCTGTACCCCGGTGGCATGGTAACGCGCTCCGCTTCCTCAACAAACTCGCGCGCCGTGCCGTCTGGCGCGCTCACTGCCGCGCTTGCCGCGAACGCCCAGCCCGCGTGCTCCGGCAGCTCTATGTCAACGCTCGCCTCGTGCGCATAATGATTAGTTATCGTTATTGTTTCCACTGTCTCCGCCCCAAGCCCCAGGCCAACGCCCGCGCCGAGCGTCCTGTAGTCCGGCGCTATTTCCAGCCCGCCGACCGCGTACTCCTTGGTCAATTCCCCGAACTTCGGGCTCTTTGCCCTGACTGTGAGCGGGTACACAGGGTCAATGCCTTCCTCAACATCAAGCGTGAACACGCCTTCTGAGTCGGAGTAGAACGCCTTGTGCTCCTTGTTGTTGTACTTGATGAATGCCATGTCTTCCTCAAGCACTCCGCGGCCTATGTCGTACTCGCTGTCCCCGACCCTTTTCGTGACCGCGACCGCCAGCTTGTCAACGCGCTCGTTAACGCTCGGCGCCGCGCGCCCGTCCTCGTAGGCGCCAACGCTTATGAAATAGTCCACGGGCCCGTACTTTACTTCGAGCCACTCGCCGCCGTACTGTGCTCCCTGCTCTGCGATGAATATGCCCATGGTGCCGCCGAAGAATTCCTTGCCTTCTCCGCTCACCGTGTGCGTTGTTGGCTTTTCATCGTCAACCGCGAACTCTGCCTCGTAGAACGGCACTCCATCAAACAGCAGCCTTTCGGTCGACGGCACCATTTTTAGCTTAATCACTCTCGCTTCCTCTGCGTCGAACTCGAACAGGAACTTAACCTCTTTTCCATTCGCCGGTAGCACGTCTTCCTCCGGGTCAAACACTCCTGTCCCGCTGTCCATTTCCGCTTCCATCGAGAGCGTTGCCGTGACTCCCGAGACATCCGTCTCTTTCTCGAACACAGGCACTTCCGTTACCTGGTACGAGAGCACATTGCCTATGTCCCCGAACACTGCGAGGCTTGCCTTCCCTGCTTTGTTCGACCTTAGCGTGACAACAACATCAATCCACTCGTCTATCTCAATGCCGTACAATCCTTGTCCCGTGACTTCCCACTTGCTTGTCTCTGTGAACGGTATTTCCACTCCGCCGACAGTGCCTTCGTACCCGACAATGTCCGCTATCGCGGGCACTGTTGTGAGCGGTATCTCCCACGCATCCGCGCTCGTCTTCGCGCGCGCCTTTATCTTGAGGTAGAACACTGCCCCTTTCGTGACATCAATCATTCTCTCTGCCGTGCCTCCGATCGAGTCCGAGAACCCTGCGGTGTACCCGTAGAACACTGGGTTGTCAATTGCCCACACGCCACCTTCTTCCGCAGTCAGTATTTGCGTGTCGAGCTCCTGCCACTCTCCGCCAACCTCCTTGGCTCCCTTTTTCCATGTGGCGCGGTAGTGCATTTTTGTCCCGCCGTCTTCCGCGAGCGCCCTGACGTACAGCGGCACCCTGAGGTCGTACCACCCCAGCGGCTCGTACTCGCCCAGTGTCACGGCGATGTACTTGCTTGGGTCGCTGTAGTCCTCTTTTA
>JAUVIW010000034.1 GCA_030592525.1 archaeon | reverse complement strand
TCAACCATTGAGTAGTTGTTTTGCCCCATTATCACGAACCATCTTGCGAGTCCCTTTGGCCCGAACGCGTCCAGCTTGTCCGCGTCCCAAAGCAGCTTGTCCTCAAGCACTTCCGGCTTCGGGCAGCCCTTGCCGCAGGAATGTCTGCGTATCGCGTTCACGACGCGCTCGTTGTAGCCCATCCTCTCTGCGGTCTGCGCGCTGAGCTCCTCGTGCTTGTACTTCTTTTTGAGGTAGTCCTCGTTCGGCCGCTCCACATCGTGCAACAGCGCCGCGGGGCCCAGAACGTTCCAGTCGCCGCCTTCCTTGTCGCACAGCTCTTTTGCGTAGTTGTATACAGTGAGAACGTGCTTCTTGTCGTGCCCCACATCCCTTTTCCCTGCGCGCATTTCGTCCGCTACCTTGTTGATGACGAATGCCTTGAGCTCCTCGATGTCCATAGTCATTCCTTCACTAGTTCAGGCAGCTTGGTGCGGATGTCTTCCTCGTTTTCGTATTCGAGGAACTTTGCGTTCGGGAATCCGCGCACGAAGCGTAAGACCGTCGTTCCTTTTTTGTGCAGGCAGATGCACGGGAACTTGAGGAACCATGACGCTGCTATTTCCACTCCAACGCCGTGTGACGGCTCTGAAACTTCCGCAATAAGGATGTCTGTGTTTTTGAGTGCATCCATGTCCAGTTCAAACACTTGGTTTGGGTCTGTGAGTGGCTGTGTTTCATGCACTTCGTGGCCCATGCCCTTGATTAATTCTGTTGCAAGGTTTGCTATCGGCTCGTAGGCTCCTCCGCTGAGTGTGTGGGCACATGTGACGTATACTTTCATAGCCTATGCCTAAGGCTAAACCCCCATATAATTATAGTGGACTTGGCGAGATTTGAACTCGCGACCCCAACGATGCGAACGTTGTGCTCTTCCAACTGAGCTACAAGCCCATTCGGGGCTATTATGCGAGAATAGGTATTTAAACGTTGGCGGTGTCAATCCGAAAGAGGTGTTTCCCGCATGTCATTGATTCTAAAGGGCCGCGTGGCCAGTGGAGCAAAGGAAGGAGCCTACTTCATCAGCAAGTACCGCTCAAAGCTAGTGAACGCAGTGGGCTTCGAGCCGTTCCCAGGCACACTGAACGTGGAGGCCTCACTCCCGCCAAAGTACCCCATGAAATCCAACTTCATACACGCGTGGAAGGATGGCGCCAAGGAGTACGGCGCTGTGTGGTGCTACCCCGCAGTCCTTTTGAACCACAAGTGTGCCGTGATTGTGCCCGAGCACTCCCACCACAGCTCCAAAATAATTGAGATAATCTCCCCGTACCCCCTGAGGACAAAGTTCGGCCTGAAGGACGGCGACTACGTCACTATTGAGGTAGAGGAAGTTGAGAAATAGTTAGTACTTGCTAATCCTGAGCTTCTTGACCTTTTTCTTGCTGCTCTCCAGGACCTCGGCTGTTACGCGCGGCGCGATATTGATCTTCTTGCCCTTGTGTGGGATACCCTTCGCCTTTTTCTCAACAAGCCCGTTGATGGTCACGCTGTCGGTCGGCAGGGTCAGGTTCATGAAGTCATTGATGTCATCTATCTCCGTGTCCCCGTGCACGATGATGGTGCTCTTGTTGATGCGCATTATCACTTCCGGAGTGATGTCTGTCTCGTCAATGATTTCGCCGATAAGCTCTTCCATCAGGTCCTCGAGCGTCACAACACCGGCCACTCCACCATACTCGTCCACGACTATTGCCATGTGCTGGTGCCTTTCCTGGAACTCCTCGAACAGTGCCTGTATCGGCATGCTCTCCGGAACGAAGAACGGGTCCTCCGCGAGCCGCGCTATGTAAGTGTCAGGCCGATTGTTCGCAAACGCTTTCAGCATGTCCCTCACGTGCACGACGCCGACAATGTGGTCCTTGCTCCCCTTGAATATTGGTATGCGTGAGTAAGGTGACTTCACAACTTTTTTCACGACGTCCTTGACAGTCTGCCCGGTCTCCAGCGCGAACACCTTCGTGCGCGGCGTCATGACCTCCCTCGCTGTGATGTCGTTCAGGCTGAGCACGCTTTCGAGGAGCTCGCGCTCCTTCTTCTCAATCACTTCCTCTGACTCGCCTGCCTTGATGGCCATTTCGAGCTCTTGCCTTGTGATGAGGCGTGTGTTCCCCTTGATCCCGAACAATCGCATGACCACCTTGGTTATCGCGTCGAACACCCAGATGAATGGCGTCATTATCCACATGAGCAGCTGCAGCAGGCCTGCGACGTGCAGGCTTATCCACTCGGCGTGTGCCACGGCGATGCTCTTCGGCGTTATCTCGCCGAACACGAGCAGCAGGAAGGTCATTACTCCCACGGCGATGCCCATCCCGGCGTTGCCGAACATCTTGGTCGCGAGCAGCGCGGCATATGCTGATGATGCCGTGTTAACGATATTGTTGCCGATGAGTATGGTTATCAGCATTTTTTGGGGGTTGTCCTTGAGCTTCTTGAGCGTCTTTGAGCCCTTCCTCTTCTGCTCGACAAGGCTCTCTACCTGCAGCTTGCTGAGGGATATCAGCGCTACCTCTATGCCTGAAAAAAACCCGGATAAGGCGAGTAGCACGCCCATAATCGCGATGTCCACGGGGTCAACCATACAGCTCAAGTAACAAACTCTTGGTTTAAAAGGGTTAGGTATTTATTCCCCTGCCGCGTTGTCCTCGGCATGCGAATAGGTATTGTTGAAGTCCTTGGTGCTGAGGAGGTTAATGACATCCTCGAGCACGAGTTTGAGAAGGAGGTTGAGGGCCTTGAGATAAAGCGCCACTTGGTGCCGACCATTGATGACGCTGCGCTCGGCGCGAAAAAGCTCATCGAGGACATGTCCTGCGACACTGTAGTGGTTGGCTACGCTCTCGATGACAACGAGCGCCTCTCGCAGGCGTTCCAGCACACCATCCTGCGCGCGCAGTACGAGCAGAAGAAGAACATCTTCCGCGTTATCGTTCCAGGCGACCAGGATGTTGAGCCCTATGCCCAGGCAGCTGCAAAGGAAATCATCAGGTACTTCTACAAGCCGGATGAGCTCCAGCACGAGCGCAGTGTCATGAAGTCAGAGGAAAAGAAAGAGGAGTCCTCGTTCAACCCATTCGCCTTGTTCGGCTAATACTCACCTAGCTTGCTTTGTTCCTTGCTTGCGAGGAAGCGCTTGCTGGTTTCCCAGGACTTCCTGGCGATTGGCGGGAGCTTACCGTGCTCTGCGAAAAATGTTTCCATGAACGCCTTAGTGGTCGGGTCCGCAGGGTACCCGCTTCCTATTTCGCCGTACTTCTTCTTGTACTCATTAATCTTCCTGTCACGGTCCACTTTCGCGATGATGCTTGCGGCGCTGACAATCGGGTGGTTGACATCAGCCTTGTGCTCGACCACCGCGTTGAAATCAGGCCCCAAATACTTGCGCAGCCGGTTCAGGAAGCGCGAGGGCTCTGTGTCAGGGCAGTCAATGATTATTTTCTCGGGCTTCGAGTCCAGTGACATGATGAGGTCGGCCATTTTCTTTGCCTCAACCTCGTTCAGCGACATAATGCTCCTGAGGGAATCGATCTCGTCCGCGCTGATTTCCACGGACACCACTTCCTTCGCGTTTTCCTTGATGACCGGGTAGAGCTCCTCACGCTTCTTTGGCGCGAGCTCCTTGGAGTCCCTGCAGCCCATCTCCTTGTAGTTCACTTGCGAGCGGTCAGTGTCCACTACGCCTGCTATTGTCATCGGGCCTAGGACGGGGCCTTTGGGCGAGGAAGAAGACTAGTCTTCAATCCTCTCTGCCCGCCTCGTCAATACCTAGTACAAGCACGCCAGTATTCACACCAATGTTCTTTTTAAAGAATCCGTGCCATAACCCCTCTGAATGAAGGAAACCACTGTTGAGGAAGGTGGCATCAAGCTCCGTATACCTGATGCATCGAAGCCAGAGGACGGGGAAGTGTTCTACAACCCGCACATGAAGAGCAACCGCGACATCACCGTGGAGCTATTGAACAGGCGCCTGAAGAACTTCTTTGCCCTGGACGCCCTCGCGGGCACTGGCGCGAAAGGCCTGCGCATCGCGAAAGAGACCTCAGCCGAAGAAGTCATCTTGAACGACGGCAACCCCCTGGCTGTTGACCTCATCAAGAGGAACATCAGGCTCAACAAGCTCAAGAACTGCGAAACAAGCCTGATGGACGCCAACCGCTTCATGGCCGGGTACCAGCGCAAGGCGGACTTCGTTGACATCGACCCGTTCGGCTCGCCCGCACCGTTCACTGACACGGCGTGCCGCGCGATAAAAAAGAAGGGAATCCTCGCGCTAACGGCAACGGACACGGGCGCGCTGTGCGGCTCGTTCGCGAACGCGGCGAAGCGCCGCTACAACATCCGCGCGCAAAAGACCCCGTTCTACAACGAGTTTGCTGTTCGCGCACTCGCGGGCTTCGCCGTGACAACGGCGGCGAAATACGAGCTTGGCATGCGCGTGCTGTTCGCGCACTCAACAAGGCATTACCTCCGCGTGTTCCTCGAGGCGGCTCCGGGTGCGAAGAAGGCGGACGCCGCAATAAAAAAAGTCAGGCCGCTCTATTACCGCGCGAGTGACGGCGCGTTTTCCTACGATGAGCTCGAGGGCGCCATGCCACTGGGCCCGATATGGTCCGGGAAAATCTACGAAGAGAACATTTGGGACGAGCTTGACACCGAACACCCTTTCTATGACATGCACATACTTGCGAAAAAGGCACGTGTTGGCATCGTGCCGTTCACCAAGCTGAAGGAATTGCTTGAGAACGCCGGCTTCAAGTTCTCGCGCACGCACTTCAACGCGCACGGCTTCCGCTCAGACGCTAGTTTTGCTGAAGTGCTCTCACTCCTCAAATGAGTGCGCGCCACAGTGTCGCGATAATCAGTATAACGCCGATAATCAGCGCGATAACGATTATGTCCTGCGTGCCTATCGGGGAGTCCTCTTTGGGCACCGATGCCTCAAACGTATACACCTGTTCCCCGCTCACGAATCCCATCTTGCTCGCGACGAGCTTGACTGTGTGCGTGCCGCTTCCTGAGAACGTGAACTTGCTCTTGTAATACCCTGTTTCCACATCGCGGTCCAGGCTTATCGTGTGCCTTCCGGTGTTCGGCGTGTCGATGATTGCACGCACGTTCGCGCCGGTCACTATCTCACCACTCTCGTCTGTTAGCTTGATTTGGATGTTCGTGAACTTCGTGGTCACGTTTTCGCCTATCTGCGGCGTTATTGGCATGATGACCAGTGAGTGCGGTGACACGAGGAACGTCACATTGCTCGTGACTGTCTCGCCGTTATAGTTCGCGATGAACTGCGCTGTGTACTCCCCCTCGTCGTATTGCGAGGCGTACTGGTAGTAGCCGTTCCAGTCGTAGTCAAGCGTGGCAGTGCTGCCTGCGGCGCTCACTGTGACTGCGGCATTGCTGATTGGCGTTATCGCGGTGCGCTCGATGACCTGCACGCGCAGCGAAACACTGTCATTGGTGCTGTATGTCTGGTACTTGTCCGGCGATGTCACGTGGATGCAAAATGCCTTGCCGCACTTAACGTCCTCCGGCATTTCTGGCAGGTCCTCGCCTGCGCGGAACGGCCCGAAGTACGCTGTTGCGTTTGTGTAGCCTTCCTTGGTCGCGGTGATGTATGCCTCGTAGAACCCGTTGTCCGAGAGCATTATTGTTGCAGTGTACTTTGGGTTCAGGATGTCGTCTTTGAGCGTGAGCTGCAGAGTTAGGTTGCCTGTCGGTGTCTTGATTTGTGCGACCACGTCAACGTCCTTCATCTTTTGGTTTTCGTTGTCTATCGCCATCACGCCGATTTCCACTTCGTTCCCGAGTGCGTACTCGCCCTTGTCCGGCGTCACTTTTGTGAGTGTGAACAGCCTTGGCCCAGGGATGTAACCCGTCTCGTTGTCATCCGTGACTATTTCACCGGACACAGAGAACCATTGCTTGGCAGTGATGGTTTGGTCGTCCTTTTCAGCGGTCACGGTCATCTCATAAGTGCCCGCTGCAAGCGTTGCCGTCGCGCGGTAGTGCGTTTGCCCCTCGGGCATTGACAGCTTTTTCGAGCCTATTTGCGCGGTGACTGTCGCGCCGTGGACGAATGACTCGCCCATCGTGACGTCCGCACTTATTTCGATATCACCAGAATAAGTCTTGTTTTCCGGCGTGAGTATTTCGACGTACATCTTGGATGTGTTGACGTCAAAGTACTTGGTCCGCGAGTATTCGGAGTCGTTCCAGAATGCGGTGAACAGTGTCTTGTATTCCCCGGCCTCAAGGACTTCGAACTCGCCTTCGTAGTAGTTCCCGTCCCTCGTGAGGCGTATTTGCTGGTCCGTCTTTTTGCCGCCTTCGTTCAGGGTTGCGCGGAACTCGTCCACGCTCGTCATGGGGTCCCCGTCGTCGTCCAGGAGCTGTGCCTTGATTGGTATTGTGCCGTGCTCGTACTCGCCGAGCGGGGCACTCACGTTTACCTGGATGGCCATTGCTGTGGACAGCAGGAGTAGGAGAAGGATTATGCGCCTCATGCCTATGAATAGGCGTTTAGGGCTTTAAAAGAGTGATGGGGCTCCAAGGCCCCTGAGAATGGCTCTCTGGCCTGAAAAAGTATTAAATACCTTGTTTACCCTCCTTTTCAGCATGGCGGAAGGGAAGCGCCGCCTTCGTTCCCGGAAGAAGGCAAGAGGATTCGTGAAAAAGTAGTGATTGCAATGGCTATGATGGATATCTCAACAGGGGGGGAGCACGTAGTGCACCCAATCGACTCCCGCTACAAAGTGAAGGAGATGAACGCGATTTGGGAGGAGGAGAACCAAGTTGCGCAGCAGATGAAGGTCGAGGCAGCGCTCTCCAAGGCAATATCCGAGATGAGGCCTGAGCTAGTTTCGGCTGCTGAAGCCCAGGCGATTGCCGCCGCAATCCCTGGCGTCAAGCTCAAGAGAGTCAAGGAAATAGAGGCAGAGATACACCATGACATCATGGCTGTTGTCAAGGCAATGGCTGAGCAGTGCCCGGGCGCCGGCGGGAAGATTCATTTGGGCGCGACGAGCGCGGACATAACAGAGACCGCGAAAGCAATGCTCGTGCACCAGAGCACTGACATCATACTCAAGGACACCAAAACCCTTCTCGAAGCGCTGCTCAAGCGCGCTGAGGAGACAAAGGGCTGGATTTGCATTGACCGCTCGCACGGCCAGCACGCCGTGCCTTCGACGCACGGCTTCCAGCTCGCTGGCTTCGCTGACCAGATTTACACCGCGCTGAAGCGCATCGAGGGCGACAAGGCACTTGTCGCCGGCAAGATTGCCGGCGCGGTCGGCACAGCGAACTCTTACACAGAGCTTGGCTTGGACGCCATCGGGCTCGAGAAAAAAGTGCTCACAGGCCTTGGCCTGCCGCAGGGCATGCACTCGAGGCAGTTGCCACCGAGGGACGGCGTGCTCTACTTGTTCGCGGACCTCGTTATCCTGGGCAACATCCTCGACAAGATGGCTTCTGACTTTTGGAACTTGAATCGCACCGAGATATCCGAGGTCAGGGAAGCGACTTCGGCGAAGCAGGTGGGCTCATCGACAATGCCGCACAAGAAGAACCCGTTCCGCTTGGAGCGGGTGATGGGCATGAGTGCCATCCTGCGCGGGGACCTGGTGACCGAGCTCGAGCTCAACTTCTCTCACGCGCGCGACCTCAAGCAGTCGGCGCCTTACCGCTACCGCTACCCCGAGATGTTCATAACCCTTGACTACATGCTCCGCATGATGGCGAACATCGTGTCGTTCATGGAGATAAGCAAGCAGAAGTCTTACGACAACATCTTCATCACGAAGGGGGGTGTTATGGCTGAGCGGGTGATGACCGAGCTCGCTGAGAAGGGCATGGACCGCCAGGAGGCCCATGAAAAAGTGAAGCAGCTCGCGTGGAAGGCAATGGCTGATGACAAAATGGCTGTGGACCTGCTGAAGGCTGATGCCCAGGTGGCTGGCCTCATCCCTGCCGAGCGGCTTGACGCACTAATGGACCCCAATACTTATTTAGGGGTCGCAAGAGAAAAGACTGAGATGATTATCAAGAGCATACAGGAGGAGATATGAATGGGTTCAGTAAAGGAAATTAATGTAACTAAAGAGCCGACAGAGAACGAAATGGGTGAAGGGGTATTCACGTTCAGTGACAAGTACTCCATTTTCGACTACGGTGGAATGCCCGACTTAATTACGGACAAGGATAAGGCGCTGTGCATAATGGCTGCCTACAACTTTGAGCAGCTCCAGGAGAGGGGCATGAAGACCCACTTCATAGGCCTTAAGGATAAGAATGAGATGAAGTTCCGGATCGTCCGAAAGATACTTCCCGAGAACCTGACTCCAGAGACCAAGAACTGCATGGTTCCCCTCGAGATAATATTCCGTGACTCGCTTCCCGCAGGAAGCTCTGTCTTCAGGAGAATCGATAAGGGCCAGACAACGTGGGCTGACCTTGGCTTGGACCACGATGGCCAGCCGGGTGAGAAGCTCGTGACACCAATCATCGATTTCAGCACGAAGTTCGAGCCGATTGACAGGTACTTCAAGAACCTCAGCGAGGTCATTGACTACTGTGGCCTTGGCGCGCAGAGGGTTGAGGAATTGAAGCAGCAGGCACTCCAGATAAACAACTACCTTCGCGAGAAGTCAAAGCAGTTGGGGTGGGAGCACCTTGACGGCAAGGTGGAGGCTGGCATTGACCCTGATGGCAACATAGTGTGGGTTGACGTGTTCGGCACCCTTGACGAGGATAGGTTCCAGGTTGGTGCCTTGAGCTTGAGCAAGGATCTCATTAGGCAGTACTACAAGACAACGCCGTGGTATGCGGAAATCATGAAGGCGAAGGACGCGAACCTGCCTAAGGCCCAGTGGCCCAAGCCCCCTAACCTGCCGCCGGAGCTCGTCAACTTTGTTTCGGACATGTACAGGAGCGCGTGCAATGAGTGGACTGGTGAGAAGCACTTCGATGTGAAGCCATTGAGGCAGCTAATTGAAGAGGATTACCCGAAGGTAAAGGGGCTGATAAAATGATTGTGCCCATCATAATGGGTTCCATGTCTGACATGGACTTCTGCAAGAAGATTGGCGGTGAGCT
>JAUVIW010000083.1 GCA_030592525.1 archaeon | reverse complement strand
TGGATGCGGATTTTCATGACCTTGTGCTTCGTGAGCTGGCGCTTTATCTCAGCGATGACGCCGTCGTTGATTCCGTTCTTGCCTATTTCCATAGCCTGTTTTAACTGCATTCTTAGTCACCTTTTTCCAATTTGTACCTGCGGACAGCGCCGCATGGCTTGCACTTGTATACAAGGAAGCCACGGGACACGCGGACCTCCAGGGTCTTTCCGACGCGGAGGATGGAATCACACTTCTTGCAGATGAAGCGCTTCTTGTCCGCGGGGATTGGGACATTGTACTTCTTGCTGATTGAGCGAGCTAGCGAAACGTAGCGCTTTGAGTGGTCATCATCCTGCTCGGCGAGCTCGAGAAGGCGTGCGATGGTGTTCGCCGCGCTCTCCCTCACCCACAATGGCTTTTGCCCTCGCTTTCGTTTCATGGTTATCACAGCGCCGAAGGCGCATGTGCTCGCCGGCAGGGCGAGCAAGGATTGTATCCGTCAACGCTTTTTCGCATTCAGCGAAAAAGGGTTGTGTTACCATCGTCCGAACGATGGTAATGGTGGGCCCGCCAGGATTCGAACCAGGGATCCTCGCCGTGTAAAGGCGATGTCATAACCGAGCTAGACCACGGGCCCTTGTGCGTTCTTTGGAGCCGCAAAGGTTTTTATACGTTCCCTCTCTCGGATAGCGTATGCACAGAGTAATATTACTTAAGATAGGCGGAGCGAAAGTGCACCTGGTCAAGATAGTGGGTGCGCTCCTCGTGTTCGGAGGCGGCCTGGGGGTGTTGGACAGCATAGCGATACTGTTCCGCATACTGAAGCAGGTGGAGATAGCGAGCACGAACCCTGCGCTCGCGGAAAGCGTGTTTGGCTTGACGCAGTCAGCGCTCACGAGCGACATAATTCTTGGCTACCTCATGGGGCCAATGGCGCTTTTTATGGTTTGGCTCGCGGTCTTCGTTGTCGGGGCTATGGTGTACAGGTCGGGCAACATAATACTGCCCATAGAAGAAGATATTCAGGAGAGAAGGGGACCAACCCCCGCTCCCCCGGCTAAAAAGCCTTAAGCCATTGTGAAGACTTTCACGCGCTTCCTGTTCTCCAGCTTGCCTTCCTTCAGGCCAACGAGGGTTGTGACGCCCTGTGAGTCAGCGAGGTTGACGAGCCTTTGTGTGACAATGCCATCGAAGACAACAGAGTCGCACTTGGTTTCCTTCATTGCGTTAATCATCTCAGCAACAGCGACCTTTTTCTTTGCCTTGCCCTTGCCGTCAAGCAGGACTGCCTTCATAGTGTCCTTGATGCCGCCATAGACTTTTGACAGCTCTTCGGGCACTGGCTCGCGGGCGGGCCTGCGCTCATAGCGGTCGTCGCGGCGGTCATCCCTGCGGGGTGGTCCGCGGCGGTCGCGAGGCGGGCCACGGCTGTCTCTAGGAGAGCGGCTTCTTGAGTCACGGTCTCTTGGAGCGCTGTCACGTGGAGTGCGGGTTCTTGAGTCACGGTCACGCGGAGTGCGAGAGTCGCGGTCTCTTGGAGTGCGGGTTCTTGAGTCACGGTCGCGAGGGGCGCGGTCACGTGGACCACGGCTGTCACGCGGGCTGCGGCTGCGAGAGTCGCTGCGAGGGCGCCTGTCGCGGGTGTCGCGTGAGCGCAGGGCATGCTCCCTCAGTGAGCCACGGCCCCGCACTGTTGGGCGGGCAGAGCTCTTCTCGAAGTATTCGTCAAGGTTCATGCGATGCTTGAGCGAGGCAAGTATCTCCTTCTGGGTGAGCTCCTCAACTTCCTTGCCATCGGGGGCGCGGCAGACAAAGTTTACGTTGCCTACATCGGCGAGGGCTGTAACAGCCATGTCGCCTCCGCGGTCACCGTCCACGAAGAGAACAGTTGTCTTCTTCTTGGATAATGCTGCGATTGTGTCCGGGACAATTGCGCCCTGCATCGCGATTACGTTGCGGATGCCGTACGAAAGAAGGTTGATTACGTCGGCGCGGCCTTCGACAATGATGATTTCCTCGCTTATGTCGATGTCAGGACCTGCTGCGAGCTTGTCGCGGCCATACTTCTTGAGTGCGGCGGTGCGGACGTCGGCGCGGAGCTGTGTCTTGAACTCCTTGCTCTCCTTTGTGTCCTCGTCCAGGTCCTGAAGCAGTTGTTTCGCGCGGTCCATGAGGAAGTTGCGCTTGTTCGCACGGGTGTCCTCGATGTCCTTGATGGTTATGTGTGCTTCGCAGGGGCCGACGCGGTCCACGGTCTCCAAAGCAGCCGCAATCATCGCGGTCTCTGCCTTGTCGAGTGAGGAGGGCATCGCAATCTTGCCCTTGGTCTTGCCTGATGTGACTTTAGTGTCAACTTCGATGCGGCCGATGCGGCCTGATTTCAGTAGTTCGCGCAAGTCGAGTTCGTCGCCTAAAAGCCCTTCGGTTTGGCCGAAGATGGCGCCGACTATGTCGGGTTTCTCGACAATGCCGTCAATTTCAATGTTTCCTTTGACTAGGTATTTTACCGTGTCAATGTAAGTTTTTCCCATGATTATCACTTTTCACTTTCGAGCAGCGAGGGAAGGTACTGGAATTCGACGACTCCTGTAAGCGCCTTGAAGCGCTTGCGGAATGATACGTCGGCCTGTATGGATTCGTTCAAGAAAAAGCCCTTTAGCTTACGGGCGCTTTGCTCGCCATAGTCGTCGAGGTCAGTCAGGATGATTATCCTCCTGATTCCCTCGGCGGATAGCTGAGCCGCTATCTCGTGGTAAGGTACTTTGGACAGCCGGATGAAGCGGGCGTCGCAACCCAAAAGCCTCAATGCCTTTTCGTCCTCCGGGCCTTCAACGAGGATGGGTGTTCCATCTTCTATTTCGGCCTTCAGGTCGAGGAAAAGCTTGTCAACGGCTTCCTGGTTCATTGTATCATTTGCCGGACGCGTGATGCGTCGGTTTTGATTAGTAGTACCTTGTTGTGGGACTTGTGGCCTTGAATGATTTCAACGCTAGCCCCAAGGGCTTTTGATAGCTCTTGAACGAGCTCCTTGTTGGCGCCGCCTTCCCTGGCCGCGCTTTTAACTCTGATTTTGAGTTCATTGGTCCACTTGTTGATGCCGTCAATCGCGAATTTGCTCGCGTTGGGCACAACATGGACCTTGATTGCCACCCCGTCCGGGGTTTCCCTGATTTTCATCCGGAATCCTCCAAAGGGAGTGTCGCCCCACTGTAACGCCCACCCCTCATAGCTCGAGAGCTTGGGGGGGTTGACCCAGCAGGGCTGTACTGTCTCTTGTTGACTATCCCTTCATTAGGTCCGGGAAGTCACCCAGAAACAGCTGTTTACCTTTCGGAATGAAGTCCTTTATAAAGGTGTGTATAATGTTATTGCAATCAGGGTGTTTGGAGATTATTTCTCTTCATAAACCACTTTTTTGACGTCCTTCATTGTTTTCTCCATGTCCCACTCGTTTTTTGTTAGAATATCATGGAGATTATGGCGCGCGCGCACGTCCGCGTTTTCCATCTCAGGGTCACTCGGAAGCGTAAGCATGCCTGATAGTATATCCAGGTCCATCCACCTCTTGAACTCTTGCTGCCTGTGGGGCTCATAGTCCTTCATGTGGTCATACATGGTGTAGTAGCTGAAGGCCTGGGCAAAAAGCTCGTGATTCACCCTATTTGTTTCATTTGGGAGGGTTCGGAACAGCGCGTTGTGGCCCATCTCATGGGAGATGGTCAACATGTCGACCTCTGGAGAGAACTTTTTGGGGGTGAACGCGTGCTGTGTCGTGACTGCTGTGACGCCAGACATGCTACTGGTGCCACCATGGAAGCCGCCGATGTAGTCCACGCTTTTGTTGTTGGGCAGGAAACGCTTGCGGCGCTGCTTCTCGTACAGGAGTATGTGGTCCAAAAGCTCATTCGGTGGTTGGGGGCTGCGGTGGATCTCGGCCAGGAGCTTGGCGTCAACAAGAAGCTTGCTATAAAGTGCGTTCTTTTCGTCTGAAGGCATTACACCGACAGCAAGGTTCCTGTCCTCGTCAAAGCCAACCCCGCACTTGTTGGCGAGCTCGCCGATTTCCCTGAAGAACACGGGGTCGTCCAAGCGGCTGAAGATGAGTTGGGAATAAATGTGGTCCAATTCCTCGTGAGTGATAAGGGCCTGGCACTTCCACTCACCAACATCGAACCGTAGTGGAATGGTGTGGATGCGGTCGACATCAACAAGCTTTGGGTGGAGCTCCTTCGGCACCAAGAGCTCGGCTGCCTTAACCATGTGCTTGCCGTACTGCTCGTTGAACACCTTGGCGCGCTCTCTTGGCATCAAAGTGAAGAATCGCTTGGCTCTCCAGGGCTTGGGCCTGCCCTTGCGCACCTCCATGCCGAAGTCTTCAAGCGTGGTCTTCGGCGCCTCGAGCTTCTTCTTGGGCATGACTATGTTAGGCGTGCTGGCGGTTAAAAGCTTTACTCGGTGAGCATGCGCACGAGGTC
>JAUVIW010000006.1 GCA_030592525.1 archaeon | reverse complement strand
GCTCTGGTGATATGGTTGCGCGGATTCGTTTACACTCTTGAGGCTATCGCCGCCATAATCTCCCTAGTATCTATAGTAATACTCCTGCAGGTGCCTGCCGAGGACTACTCGAGCGTGGTGCTGTACAAGCAGGCAAGCGACCTCGCGAACGAGCTCGCGCGCACGAAAGACTTCGGCAACGCCAGTGCATTGGCGCGGCAATTGGGCCTCAAGGCGCGCGTGACAGCGTGTGGGAGCGTTATCATGGATGACTCTCCCCGTGCGCCTGTTGTTATTCACACCCTTTACTATGACGGCGGCTATTGCGAGCTCGTTGTTGAGGCAAGCAGGCACTGACCGCGCCACTCAGCAGTCACGTTGTTCCAGCCCTCGCGGAGGATTATTGTTTCAACAACTGTGTCACGCGCGACGAACACCCGCGCGAACACATTGTTTCCCTCACCCATTGCCTGCGCACTGGCGCAAAGAGACGCAACCCGCTCCTCTGCCTGGCGCACTGTGGAGTTCGCGAGCTCTCCGCGCACGCCATCAAGCGCCTGCGCCCCGGCTGTTACCCACACGCCAATCGCCGCGACCAGCGCAAGGGTGACAACCAGTGCCTCAAGAGTCACTTGCCCCCGCATACTGTCCCCCCACGTATCACATGAACCCCCGTGCTCGCACCGACACTGATAATCGCCTTGATGCCGTAGTGCTCGCCGCCCGCGACATACCTGCCGCCGGGCATCTGCTTGACAATGTTCCAGTCACAGTTCCCGCCCGAGTTCTTGTAGTACTCCGGCCCGATGTCACCGCACTCCAGGCCAACACCTTCCTTGCCCATAACTTTTTCCCACTCGCCGTGGTCCGGCGCATCGCAGAAAGTCGCGTCCACCATCGCCGCCTTGTTGGTTATGGCCTGGTGCTCAAGCATCGCCACCCTCGCTTCCACTACGCCTGTGTTTTGCTGGAGCTGGAGCGCGTGGACTGAAAGCAGCGCCGCCACCAGTGCAAGCGCTATCGCATAGCCTATGAACCCTCTCCCCATAGTTCCCTATAAATGAACCTGAGCCTAATAAGGTTACGCTTTTAAAGGGTTTGCCTCATAATTAGCCGTGCTTTTGTTTTGAGACCCACAGGATGGAATGCATATGGCACTTGAGGACTTAAAGAAACAACGCGATGAGCTCAACACTAAGACGCGCGAGCTCGTTGAGGACAGCAGGGAAAGCACGCAGCGAGTGAAGAAGCTGCGCAATGAGCTCCGCGACGCGAAAAAGAAGCGCGACGAGGAGAACAAGCAAGTCCAAGAACTGAAAAAGAAGCGCGACGAGGTCAACCATAAGATTAAGGTCAAGGTTGACGAGCTTAACCAGCTGCAGGACGGCATCGAGGACGCGAAGAAGTCGATGGGCACCGGGTTCAAGGAAGCCAAGAAGCAGTTGGAGCGCTTGGAGTGGCAGGTGCAGACACAAGTCCTTAATGTTAAGCAGGAAGAGAAGATTGCCCGCAAAATCGAGGAGCTTGAGACTGAGGTCGGCTCCAGCGAAGAGTTCTTTGAGAAGCGCAAGGGCTTCCGGAACATCGTGAAGGGCTTGGACGCGTTGCGCAAGGAGGCGCAGGGCTACCACGAGCAGATGCTGCAGCACGCGAAGGCGAGCGAGACTTTTCACGACTCTGTCCAGGATGTTTACAAAAAGATCAAGGCTATTGAGCCGGACCACAAGGTCATTTCCGACAGGATTCGCGATGCGAAGAAGCAGGCGGACACTGCACACAAGTACTTTGTTACTGAATACGAAAAGGTGAAGGGTGAGCGTGTGGCTGCAAGAGAGCAGTCACATAAGGAAAGGGTAACCGAGATGCGCAAGAAGGCGGACCAGCTAATGGCTGAGTTCAAGACGGGCAGGAAGCTCACTACTGATGAGCTGCAGATAATTGCCGGCTATGGTGGTGACTGAAGTGCGCACTTACCTGACTCTTTGGTTCAACAGTGACGGCGAAAGCCCATCAAAGGTTATTGAGCTGTTGACCTCAATCGGCTTCAAGGCCATGTCCGGAAACTACGACCTCGAGTACATTTGGGACAAGTCCCCGTCAACAGACGAGGTACTGAACTTGGGTGACCTGGTCCAGAAGAAGCTTAAGGGCACCAAAACCGTTTTCGCGATGGACTCACTATAGGACTTTCGAGAGCGCGTCAGCCGCCTTCTCGTCCTCTGCGACGAGCGTGACGTCATACATCTTTCCCGCGACATACGCCAGCGTCTCGATATCAACCCTTGAGTCATAGTGGCAATACGGCATTTTCACCCTGTTCAGCACTTCCTCGAGATTGATTTTCCCGTCGCGCTCCTTTATCGCGCTAAGGTTGAGCACCGGAACTATTTTGGCTTCCTTTGCGAGCCTGAGCACTTCGTTCAGTGACCCGAACTGTGATTGCCTTGGCTGCGTCTCGATGCCGAGTGGCACGGACATGCTCCTCTTCAAGTTTTTGCAGTTGCGCTTCACTATTTCGAAGACTTCGCCGGGCTTTTTCTTTGCGTAAAATCCCGCTCTCGCCACAACCAATTTACCGCCGACCTTTCTCGCAAAAGCACTGGCATCAATAATCCGCATCCGCGCGTCCTTGGCTTTTTGCTCTTTGTCCGTGGCTATGGTTCCGTAGTATGGTGCGTGCACAGTGTACTTCGCCTTGGGCAGCTGCGCCGATTTTTTCGGCACGCTTTTTTCGCACTGTATCTCTACCAAGTCGAATCCTTCTGGCACCCTCTCTGGGGGGCTGGCAATCCCGAGCGTGACCATGCCTTCATAGTTATGCCGCGAAAGGTTTATAAGGGGAGATAGTGTTAGTTGGAAGTATGGAAGACGAGGATATAGCCTTCAAGCTTGTGGAGCTATACGTCAGGGACGTGTCCAAGGGGCACGAGAAGCGACAGATGGGCCTTGACACAATCATGAACGCTTACTTCTACTCCTTGCTCCGCATCCAGCGCAAGGCGCGCGAAATGAAAGCGCTTGAGGCCGCCGTAGAGAAAGAGGAAGAGCTCCTCGAAGGCAAGGCCGCGTCATACGAGCCCAACCAGGCACAGGAAACAATCCATTTCCAGAAAGAGGGCTCGCAGGAATTCGAGTTTGATTAGACTAGAATGCGAATCACGTCGCCGTCCTTCAGCTCGTGCTCTTTGCCAATCCGCTTCTTGGTGCGCGCGTCAATCGCGCCGATGAACTTATCCCCAATGTCAGTGTGAACCTTGTACGCGAGCTGCAGCGCCGTGCTTCCCTTTGGCATGAGGTACGCATCCGGAAGAACTCTCCCTTTCTTGTCAGTGAGCTTGCCCTCGTCCTCAACCGGGTAAACAACAATGTACTCCAACAGCTCATAAACGCTTTTGTCAACAACTTCCTGTACACCCGTGCTGCCGAACTTCTTCAGCACGTTATCGCGAATGAACTCAAGTGCATGCGCCTGCTTCTCAGGCAGCTCCTTGTTAGTGGTAAAGTCACTTGCCCCCGGGTGATAACTAATCAATTCCTTCTCCGCAGCCCTGCGTAACGCAAGCTCTGCCTCTGCGCAGCACGGAATCCCCTTCTTAACGCGCTCGTAATTCGCTTGCGCTTCCTTCGTGTCCATCTTGTTCGCCGCGACAATAATCTTCTTGTTCCGCTTGCGTATCTCGCGCGCCAATAGCAGCAAGTCATCCCCGACCTTGAAATTAATTGCGAGTATGGCTTTCTCAACCTCTTCTTCGCTCACCTTCAGCCCGCTGACCTGTTGGTACACCGCGGCCGAAAGCTTGAACTGGTTCATTTCCACTTTCCTATACAACACGGCCCAGTTCTTTTCGATAATTCCCTTGATCCAATGGTCAAGCTCGTCCTCCAGGAACTGTATGTCCGCAGCTGGATCCCCTTGGCCCGGGTTTCCTTCGGCATCAGTCTTCCCTGTGTAGTCAACAACGTGAATGAGTGCATCGGCATCAGCCAAGTCAGTGAGGAACTGGTTGCCCATTCCCTTGCCTTCATGCGCCCCCGGCACCAACCCCGCAACATCCACCATCGGAACCGGCACCAATCTTTTCCCATCGCAGTGCTTGACACCCAAGTCCACACACGGGCACTTTACCGTAACAACCGCAGTCCCCAGATTGGGCTTTATGGTCGTGAACGGGTACGCCGCCATTTGCGCATCAGTGAGGCAGGCTGCGTTCAGGAAAGTGCTCTTTCCTGACGATGGCTTGCCAACAATACCTATCTTCATGCGTTAGCATTTTATTCCCCTCGGCTTATTAACTTATCCACATGCAGTGGACTGAGGAGTATGCGCCTGGATTGCTCGAGGACGTTGTCGGCAACCCGAGTGCCCTGGATGCCGTCACGAAGTGGGCGGACAGCTGGAAGCCCGGAGCCAAGGCACTCCTTCTCGTGGGCGGCCCCGGCATCGGAAAGACGGCGACAGCCCTTGCCCTCGCGAGGACCAAAAACTGGGACCTCCTTGAGATGAACTCTTCCGAACAAAGGAACAAGGCCATAATCCAGCGCACCGCCGGCCTCGCAAGCGTGAGCACAACCTTCTCAGGCAACCGCCGCATGATACTGTTCGACGAGGCTGACGGACTCTTCCGCAATGACCGCGGTGGCACCACCGCAATGCTCGACGTAGTCAAAGGGGGCGCGTCACCAATCATCCTCACAGCGAACGATGCGTACGCAAAGCAGCTCGCAACAATCAAAAAGTACTGCGACAAGGTGGTCTACAAAAAGGTCCACTACAGCACCATCAAGAAAACACTAGCACGCATTGCCGAGGACAAGGGCATCAATGCCGACCCCGCGGCACTCGAGTCACTCGCGAAGAACGCGTGCGGCGACCTGAAAGCCGCAATCAACGACCTCCAGGCATTGTCAGAGGGCCGCAAGGAACTAACCGAAGAGGACATAATGCTCACAGACCGCGACCGCATGGACAACATCTTCAACGCCATGCGCGCCGTGTTCAAGACAACTGACTTCAAGAAGGCCCGCGGAGTTTTCGACACTGTCCGCGAGGACCCTGACCTGTTCCTCAAGTGGGTCGACGAAAACATCCCGCGCGAGTACGAGGACAAGGAGGACATCGCGAACGCGTTCAAGGAGCTTGCCCGCGCCGATGTCTATTATGGCAGGATTCGCCGCCGCCAGTCCTGGTCCCTCCTCAAGTACACCATAGACCTCATGACCGCCGGAGTCGCCTTGTCGAAGAAGGAGCCGTACCACAAGTTCACTCCGTACTCCTTCCCCCAGTTCATTTCGCTCCTCTCGCGCTCGAAGGCGAAGCGCGGGCTGCGCGACGGCATCGCCATGAAAATATCAGGGAAAATCCACGCCTCGAAGAAAGAGGTCATCCAGCACTACCTCTACTACTACATGGAGCTCTTCTCGCAGGAGAGGTACGCCGTCGGCCTGTCGGCCTTCTTCGGCCTCGAGGACAAGGAAATAGAGTACTTCGGCTACACTGCAGCAAAAGCAAAGAAAATCTACGAGAAAGCGGATGAGCTGCACCAGAAAGAGATTGCCGAGAGCCTCGTGGACAGGAACCAGAGCTCTCTCGCTAGCTTCTCATAAGAGCTCGTCCAAACACAGCTCGAGGCTGACAACCGGGTTCTCCAACTCAAACGCGTTCAGCACCTTGGGGTGTATTTCCCCGATGACCCCTGCTTCCTTGCCGTTGACCATGACTACACCGCACCTGCCGCGGAGGAACGTGTCATGCTTCCCTGGCTTGAGCGTGTACTCCTTGCCCAAGTTCTTCATGAGTGAGTCAAGCACCGAGTGCATCTCAGTGAACGTTGCCGTGGAATTACAAATGCTCGCCGACACATTGCGCCTCGTGTAAGTTTCCTTGCCGTCAGTAATCACAATGTCCTCTGCCTCGAACACCCTGTGCGGCAGCGGCAAGTGCTTGTTCTTCGCAAGGAAATCAAGGTGCCTTGGCACTAGCCATGAGCGCACCGCGTTGTACTCATCACTCACCGGGTTCTCCAGCTCCGCGAACGGCGGCCCCGGCGCTGCCTCAAGAATCCTTTTGGAACAGAGTATGAACGTAAGCACTTCCTGGAACCCAGCGCCAACAAGCGCCTCGCGCGCCTGCTCTGACAAGCGTTCCAAGGGGTGCCTTATTCCGATGGTCGGCACCTCCGGCATTAGCGGCTTGAACTCATTGTAGCCATAGGCAATCGCTATTTCCTCAGCAATGTCCACTGGGTGCATTAGGTCATAGCGGTACGGCGG
This sequence comes from archaeon, assembly GCA_030592525.1. Lineage (GTDB taxonomy): Archaea > B1Sed10-29 > B1Sed10-29 > WALL01 > WALL01 > JAUVIW01. The sequence continues at coordinate 16,935 of JAUVIW010000006.1, read as the reverse complement.
CACCACTACCTCAAGGGAGTCGCCCTGTGCCTTCGCGTGGAAACCTGACTTCGCGAGCAGCCCTATGCACTCGTGTGGCGAGAACTCGCTCCCGATGAGCTTGTTTATTGCCATCACACTTGCGGTGGTGCTCTCCTTCTTGAGCTCCGGGCTCTCAATCGTGTGGTCCGGATACTTCATAGTAACGTAATAGATTTCGCCCCTCTCGCTCAGCGCACACGCAAGCAGGGCAGCAACCTTCTCAACCACTTCCCCATCCCATCCGCTTACATCGCAGAACAAGTTTGTCGTGGTCCCCGTGACCTTCGTCTCCTCGCTGTTTAGCACAGGGGGCAGCGAAAGCACGCGCCCGTTCTTGTCAATAATGAGCGGGTACCTCCCCTTCACGAGGTGCGCGTAGTCCCTTCCCTTCTCTGTCTTGGTCAGGACCTCACGGCACGTCATCTCCCTTTCCTCTCCAAGCGGAGTGAACTTGTACTCTTCCTTTGCGCAGTACGTGATTGGCCACGCGAACGTGTCCAGGTCATAGACCCCAATGGACGCGTCCTTGCGGTCATTAGCATAAACCAGGTGAATCTTTTCCTGCACCTGCATGAGCTGCTCTATCAAGGCGCTCGTGAGCTTGATGCCCTTGACAACAAACATGCGTGAGTACGGCCTTTCCTCGAGCACGCTTTTGTCCACGTCACAAACGTAATCAGACTTGTGGAACGCGGGGATGTCCGCCGGCAAGCCAACATAGTTCCTTATCGCCCTCGCAATCCCCTCTGCACTGACCATGTCCGGCCTGTCGTGCGTGGTCTCGAGCTTGATGTCCTCTCCGTCAACGCCTTCCCACTCGCACTTGATGTTCGGCGCTATCCCCTCGAGGTCGCGGATGCTAAGGTCCTTGCCGACGAGGCCAATCAAGTCATAGTACTTCACTGTCACGTTTGGCATATTATTTCATCTCATACCTTAGGCTGACATCACCGAGCCACTTCAGGTCGGTGCTGAACAGCTGCCTAATGTCTTTGATACCTAGCTTTAGCATTACTAGCCTGTCGAACCCGAGTCCCCAGGCCATTACCTCGCTCTTGATGCCCAGAGGCTCGCGTACCTCGGGCCTGAACATCCCTGCGCCACCGAGCTCTATCCACCCCAGGTCCGGGTGCTTCGCGCTCAGCTCCACGCTTGGCTCTGTGTAAGGGAAGTAGTCTGCCCTGAACCGCACTTCCTCTGTGTACGCAAACTCCCTTGCAAAGTCCTTGAGCATACCCAAGAGCTGGCGGAAGTTCATGTCCGGGTCCACTATTATCCCGTCGCACTGGTAGAACTCCGGCAGGTGCGTCGCGTCAATCACGTCCCTGCGGAAATTGCGCGAGATAGTGAAATACTTGCCTTTCTTGTCGCCGTGCTCTGCCATTGCGTGCGCCGACACCGCGGTGGTGTGCGTGCGCATGATGAGCTCCTTGGCCTTCTCCGGGTTCCACTGGTACCCCCAGCCCCTGCTGCCTTCCGCAAACCCGCTCTCGTGCGCCTGGCGCACCTTGATGGTGTGGTCTGTCGGCAGTTCGCCCCTGTTGGGCTTTAGTATATAGTAAGTGTCCTTGCGGCTTCGTGTCGGGTGGTTCTGCGGCTGATAAAGGGTGTCGAAGTTCCAGAACTCTGTCTCGACAACCGGCCCGCGCATCTCGATGAAGCCCATTGAAGTCAATCGGTCGCGTGCCTCGTCCAGCAGCGCCTTGTACGGCTGCCTCTTTCCTATGAGCATGGGTGGCGCGACGCCCGTGATGTCATAAGCGCGGAACTTGGTGTCCTTCCACTTCCCGCTCTTGATGAGCTGCGGGGTAAGCACGTTGACCTCGTTCCCAATCTCTATCCCTTTGTCCACGAGCTTCCTGCCCTTGTCCGTCAGCATGACTGTTCGCACCTTGTTCTCGCTAACCCTGAATATTTTCCCTCTTTTCCCGAGTATTCCAACCGGCGCTTTCGAGGACTCCACTTTTTTGTTCAGCGCCTCGAGCGCTTCCTCTGCCGGCAGCTTTGAGTTCAGGGCCCGCTCGCCTTCCTCAGTGAGCTTGATTACTCCTTTCTCAACCCGCGCAAGCCTGCTCTTCATGAGCCATGCCATGGCAATCCTGCTTTCTGCCGGGCCAATCTTATCCCCCAGGTCTTTGGCACTGACATCACTCTTAGCAAGGAGCTTCAAGGCCTTTCTTTCAGGCAGCCCTTCCTTGAGGTACTTCCGGCCCTCGTCATTGAGCTCCACCCACTCGGTCACTGCCTCGTCAATTTTCGTGAGCCCCTTGGAATAGAGCCAAAGGCTCGCGTGAGACACGCTTGCCTGCTGCAGGCCGGTGGCTTTCACTAGCTCTGCTTCGGTTAAGGCTCCCTTTTCCAGAGCCTGAAGAATTATCTTTTCGTGCTCGTGCAGCGTGTCCATTTAGCCACCAATCTGGAGGTTATTACAGCCTCGCCTTTTAATATAGTTACCCCAGAATTTCCCTGACTCTCTTGACCAATTCTGAATTCTTGTAGTCAAAAAAGATGTCCTTCAGCGTCCCTTCACCAGAGTTTATGTCCAAACCAGGATAAGTGTGCTCGAAAACGAGCTCCTTAAGCTCCCTTTCCCTGTTGTGCTTTTCAGCATCGCGTGCATCACTTTTCGCGTATTGGTTGGCACCGAAGTATTCCCCCAATTCTCTTTCATCTATTTTATCAATGAGTATAACTTGGTGCGCGGCTTGCGCGAGCCCCATCCCGCTCTTTTCATGGAACCTGTTCAGGTCCCTCTCGCCCGGTTCTTTGTAGTCGCCGTATGTTGGCATTATCCCAGCGCCACCGAACATGTGGTGCAGTATCTCAAGGTTGTTGTCTTCACCCATGACCTTGATATGCGCTTCCTCATTTTCCTTTGCCCACTCCGAATAATTTTTACAGTATTCCTCTCTTTTCTTCAGCATATTCAGTATTTTTTTTTGTACATTCCCCGTGACCTTTTTCTCAAGCACATGCTCACTGAACTCATCCGCTTCAGTCGCGTACTTCTCCAGGTGCTTTCTAGGGTTGAATGCAGGTGCTTTGGTTACCTTCCTGCGCCTGCGTTTCGGTGCTTCCTTGGGCATACCACTATTATTGCGCCGCCAGGATTAAAAAGCCTTGGCGCCCCAAAGGCATTATGCGTGTGCTCGATGCCTCCAGCATCCTGAACTTCGGCCGCCGCGACGGCGTTACCGTAAAGGAAGCCGTCGACGAAATCCGTGACTGGCGCTCCAAGACAGAGGTGCAGGCAGCCCTTGACTCAGGCGAGCTCCGCGTGCTCGAGCCCGCAGCAGAAAGCATCGCAAAAGTCCGCGAGACAATGGGCAAAGAAGCCCTCTCCGAAACTGATGTTCGCGTCCTCGCCCTTGCTGTTGAGCACGGCATCGTGGTCACTGATGACCATGCAATGCAGCGTGTCGCAAGGCTTCTGAACATCAAGTTTGAGCCCGTGATGTTCAAGCCTCATCGTCCTCGATGACCGGCTCGCCGGCGAACGCTTCCTGGACGACGATGTAAACTTCTTTCCTGTACCACAGCACTACAATCAGCAGTATCACTGCCACCGCGATGTAAATCGGGTTCCCGTACTTCTCGCGGAATTCATTGAGTATCACGCTCGGCGACAATTGGCTTTGGATGCTGACCTCTTTTTCGTAGATCACGCGGAACTCTGCGGTGTTGAATGGCTTCCTGTAGCTCCAAGTGTACTTGAGGTATTGCTTGCCGTCAACGCCCAGTTCCTTCGTCGGCGCGCCTGTTGGCGGCAAAGGGTCACCCGCAAGGAGTATGTCCTGTGGCACCATGACTGACAGCGTCGTCTGCGGGTCGTATGGCAGCTGCATCGTGTGCCCGTCGTAGAACGAGAACGCCTTTTCTGTCAGCCCCACGAGCGCCTGTTTGCCCTTGGTTTCGGTGGTGTCCACGATTTCGGGCACGTTGTATTGGAACGTGACCACTGCGATGTCACTCTCCGTGGTTTGTGGGATGATGTTGATGTCACTGTGCTCCTTGACTATCGTGGGAACGAGCCCAATGTCTCCAGGCGTCCCCGCCTCAAGCGCAAGCTCGAACTCTGCGCGCTCGCCTTCGCCGAGGCGCACCTGAAAGTCCTCCACAACATACCCGCTCCCGTCAGCCCTCATTGTTATGTCTATGTCATGGGACGTAATCGTCAGCGCCATCGCGGACGCCATTATCAGCAGTAGGAGGATGGCTTTTTTCATCGCTTTCAACAACTCTGTTCAGGTATATATTCATAGCTCGATTTCAGCCTTTTCTCCGCTTCATACCGTCCTGTGGGACGGTACTCGCTCGAAAGGCTGGCGAAAAGCTCGCCCTCCGGGCTCGCAGCATAATCATAACTCTATCACCATGAAGTCCTTGGCCAGGACCGTGTTCTCAAACTCCCTTTTGGCTTCATCCAGGAGCTTGTACAGGTCCTCGTTCCTGTACCTCGTGCTGAAGTGCGTGATTACCAGCTGCTTGACATCGGCTTCGCGCGCCATCACGCCCGCGTCCTTTGCCGTGGAGTGCTTGTACTTCACTGCGTTCTCCTTTATCTCCTGTGCAAATGTTGCCTCGTGTATCAGCAAATCCGCGTTTTCGGCAGCCTCAAGCACGCTCTGCCCTGTTGCGCAGTCGCCAGTGTAAACAATCTTAAGCCCCTTGCGCACAGCCAAGTACTTCTCGGGCTTCAGCACCCGACCCTCCCACTCGACGCTCTCGCCTTTCTTGAGTGCCTTGTATTCCGGCCCCGGCTCCAGTCCGAGCTTGCGCAACGCCTTCTCGTCAATGTTCGTGCGGCTTTTTTCCTGGAACACGTAGCCCACGGCAGGCACGTCATGGTCAACCGGGAAGCACGACACTGCGTACTCCTCGGTCTCGAACACAAGGCCAGCGTGGACTTCATGAACAACGATGTCAAACTCGGGGTACGCGTTGAACTTTATCATTCCCATGATGCTTTCCAGCATTTCCTTCGTGCCCTCCGGCCCGTAAATGTGCAGCGCTTCCTCGCGCCCTCGCAGCCTGCACGTGAGCAGGAAGCCCGGCAGCCCGAGGGTGTGGTCGCCATGCAAGTGCGTCAGCATTATCGCCTTGACCTTGACGACGCTGAGCTTTGCCGTGGCCATCTGCCTTTGCGTCCCTTCGCCGCAGTCAAAAAGCAGCCTGTCCTTTCCGTAAGCCAACTGGATGCTTGAGTGGTTCCTGTCCGGTGTCGGCGTAGTCGACCCGGTGCCAAGGAAGTCTATTTGCACGCGCATGACAAGGTTTTTATTAGCCCGTCTTATAATGCTTTGTGGTGGTACTATGGATAATGAGTGGCTGGCAAAGAAGCTCGTGAACTACACCGAGCACATTGGGCAGAAGGACAACCCGTCAATCCCCAAGGCGAGGAAGCGCTGGGGGGCGAAGACCAGGGGCATCCTGAAAAAGGACAGCATTCCCTTCAACGAGGCTAAGCGCCTCAAGGCAACGCGCATGCTCGACGCGTGGTGCGATGTTGACTACGGCCCCCTCGCCATCAAGGGCAAGAGCGGCTACCGCCTCAAAAAGAAGGTTGGCCACACAGTGCGCATCAACTACAACCCGGCGAACAAGAAGCTCGCGGAAAAAGTGTGGGAGCAGTGCCTCAGGAACGGCGCGAAGCCGCACATGGCTGAGATGGACACGGCCAAGGCCCGCAAGACCCGCATCCTGTCCCCTGAGGATTCACTCCGGGAATTTTCCCCAATATCCCGCGCAATCGACGAGAACCTTGACTATGTCGTGTCGCTTGACACGCTGGAGCGCGAGGACTGGCGCAAAGGAATTCCGACATCAAAGTTCCTTGCATCCGCCCCCGCGGGCATGAAGTCACGCGAGATAATGGACGCCCGCCAAATCCGCTGGCTCCTGGTCGGCTGGCCACACCCCGGCATTGCGAAGGACCTCAATTTTCCCGCAGCCAAGTTCAAGCGCATTGTCGAAAACTCAATCAAGTGGTCGTACAAGAAGCAGACATACGACCTAATCTGGGCGTACCACAAGAAGCTCGACGGAAAGAAAAGCATCCGCATTGTGCACGATGACGGCACTGACCTGTCATTCTCCACCCGTGGCCGCCGATTCCTTTGCGATGACGGCGTCCTCAGCGACGACGACATCAAGCATCGCGATGTCGGCATGAACATCCCTTGCGGAGAAATCTTCACCGCTCCAAAAGAGCATTCGGCTAACGGAATCCTCAAGATACCGCGCAACCCGCTCCGCGGCCATGGCGTCGCTGAGGGCATCGAGCTCGTGTTCAAAAACGGCAAAGTAGTCGAGTACTCAGCGGAAAAGAACCAGCGAGGCATGGACAGGATGTTCGAGGAGCACACCGGTGACAAGTTCCGTATTGCCGAATTGGGGATAGGCTGCAACAAGGGCGCCGAGTTCACGAACGGCTACACCATAGTGGACGAGAAAATCCTTGGCACCCTGCACATCGCCATTGGCTGGAACCTTGGCTACGGCGGCAAGAACAATTCTACGCTGCACCTGGACTTCGTGAAGCCCATGTTCAACGGCCGCCTCATCGCCGACGGCAGGACAGTAATGCGGAACGGTGTGATAGTAAAATAAACCCCCGGCGCCTTTATCCCAGCGTGTTAGACCTCTTACTCAAGCACGTTGGCGCCCCTGCTGATTTCGTCGAGATTCGCGCCGCCAGGGCGTGGTCCACGCACATTAGCGTCCGCGACAAGGCAATCGAGTCTTTGGTAGCGGGAGCGCGCGAGGGCATCGGTGTCCGCGTCCTGTACAAGGGGGCGTGGGGCTTTGCCGTCTCCAACAGCGTCTCCGACATCGGCTCTTTAGTGGACCGCGCGATAAAGCTCGCCCGCGCCTCCAGCGTCCGGCCCATTGCCGCGAAGCTGGCGCCAGTGGAGCCGCACGTTGCCAAGGCTCGAATCAAGCCCAAGCACCACCCCAAGGACATGCACATTGATGAAAAGGCCAGGCGCTGTGTCGAGCTCAGCAAGCGCACCCTTGCCGATTCCAAGGTGCACGCGAGCGATGTGAGCTACGGCGATGCGTGGGGCGAGTGGTGCTATGCAAATTCTGAGGGCTCGGCCATTGAGTACCACCCAGTTCGCAGTGTGTTCACTGCCGCGGCCTTTGTCAAGGGCGACACACTCATGCGCGCATCGGACCGTGACGCCCTGCTCTGCGGCACAGAGATACTCAACAAGAAGGAAGTGCTCGTCGACCGAGTCATCACAAAAGCCAAGCGCCTCCTGAAGTCAGAGCTCCCACCCAAAGGCTCCATGCCCGTGGTCGTTGACCCGCGCATGGCAGGTGTCTTCGCGCACGAGGCTGTGGGGCACGCGTGCGAGGCCGACGCTGTCCTCAACAAGTGCAGCATCCTCGGCAACCGCATGAACACGCTCATCGGCTCGCGATGCGTCACCATTGTGGACGACCCAACCCTGCCTCGTATGTACGGCTCGTACCCGTTCGACGCCGAGGGCACGAAGGCCCAGAGAAAAGTGCTCGTGGACAAGGGCCGCCTGTGCGCCTTCCTGCACTCGCGCGAGACCGCTGCCAAGCTCGGCCAAAAGCCAACTGGCAACGCCCGTGCCGAGAGCGTCCTCGCATTTCCATTGGTCCGCATGAGCAACACCTTTTTCGAGGCGGGCGACCACTCACGCGAAGAGCTCTTCGCCCCAATCAAGCGCGGCGTCTACATCGAGGGCATGAAGGGCGGCGTGACAGAGCCGTCGACAGGCTTCTTCCAGTTCGCCGCCGAGTGCGGCCGCCTGATTGAAAACGGTGAGCTCACAAAGCCATTGCGTGACATCACCGTGGTCGGCAACATTGTCGACACGCTCAAGCTTATCGAGGCGTGCGGCAAGCAGTGGAAGGCAGGCGTGCCCGGCACCTGCGGCAAGGCCGGCCAGGGCGTTCCCGTGAGCGACGGCGGCCCGCACATCCGAATAAAGAAAATGCTGGTGGGTGGCTAATGGAAGAGATACTCCGGCTTGCTCTCAAGAAGGCTGACGCCGCCGACGTGTTCTACTCAGAGTCCGATGGCGTTCTGGCGCGCAACTCCCTGGACCGCGTTGAGGCTTGCAAGTCCTCTCGCGAGAGCGGCTACGGCCTGCGCGTCGTTCACAAAGGCAGGACGGGCTTTGCCTATTTCACCCGCGTTGAGGATGCCAAACGCGCTGTTGACGAGGCTGTGCGCACCGCGAAGCTATTGCCAAAAGAAAACCTTGCCCTCCCATCACCCTCTCGCCCAAAGCCAGTGAAATCCTTTGACCGCCGCGTGACAAAAGTCGATGAGGATTCCGCCGTCGACATGCTGCTCGCGATGGTGAACGGCGCTTCCGAGAAGGCGTTGCCTGTAAAGGGCGAGGTCTCGGCAGGCACTTCCACTCACCGCATAATCAATTCCGAGGGCGTTGACCTAGAGTCCAAGGAAACAACTTTCTTCGCCTACGAAGAGGCGAAGAAGGGCAAGAGCCTTTCCTATGACGAGCACTCCTCGAGCCGCATCACAAGCACCCAGCCCATCGGCTTCAAGGCCGGCGAGTGGGCGTCGCTCGGCAATGGCGCGAAGCCCGTGGCATTCAAGGGCCGTATCTGCCTCAGTGTCGAGGCATTGTCTAGCTTCTTTGCTTCGGCCGTGCTCGAGCAGTTCAATGGCGAGTCCGCGCGCCGAAAGAAGACCACTTGGGCAAACAGCCTGAACAAAAGAGTCATGCATCCGCGCATCAATGTCGTCGAGGACCCGCACATCCCGTGGGCGCAGCCCACAGCGGCGTTCGATGACGAGGGCCGCCCAACAAGGAAAAAATCACTTATTCGCAACGGCGTGCTCAAGAAATTCCTGTACGACTCGCGCACCGCCGCGCTCTCAAAAGCAAAGCCGACCGGCAGCGGCTTCCGTCCATCGTACTCCGTCGCACCAGAGACCTCAGTCACAAACATAGTCCTCAACCCGTCGGAGAAGTGCAACGCCTTCGCAAATTCCGGCCTTTTCGTCCGCGAGCTCATGGGCTTCCATAACATGAACTCTGTGACAGGCGACTTTGCCCTCACAATCACCCTTGGCTTCACACTCAAGAACGGCGAGTTCGACAAGCCCGTCCGCGGCTCAATCCTGCGCGGCAACATTTTCTCTGCTCTTAAAGACAACCCCATGTTCGACAAAAAGGCCTTGACCCGTGACTGGTTCACTTCCCCCCGCATGTGCTTCGATGCAGAGGTGGTAAAATGAATTGGGTAAAAGCCCCTGATGTCCAGGAGCTAATCAACAACGCCATCTATCGGCTGGAACTTGACTACATCAACGCAGACCGCGTCGTCGCCCTGCGCTCAGAGGGCTCCAAAAGCAATGCAATCGCCCGCATTTGGGAGATGCCGCGCGCGTGGCAGATAGCGTTCGACATGAAGCCGGGCTACGTGATAGAGGTAATCTCCCGCCGCTACGACGTGCTGCCTCTCGAAGAAAAAGAGAAGGTGGTCATCCACGAGCTTCTCCACATCCCCAAGACGTTCAGCGGCGCCTTGGTTCCGCACAAGTGCTTTGGCAAAATCCGTGTCGGTGAGGAACAGGTCGATATCCTGCACGAGAAGTATCGGGGCGATGATTGAGTGGCTGTTAGAAGGCTTATCATCATACGCGGCCCTTCTAGTGTGGGCAAGACCACTGTTGGCTTAGGTGTTGCTCGCCGGCTGGGCTTCAATTTTATTGATGAGGATGATGTTCGGCACGAGTACGAAGGTGACTGGCTTTCACACGAGGCATTCTTGTTTTCTCTTCGTAAGCTAAGCCAAATGACAAAAGAAGGCTGCTTTGTTGTTGCTGGCTGTTTTGTGGATAGCAAGCAGATGGCCAGCTGCTTGTCGCCCGATACTGTGTTTTATCTTCATGCGGACGTTTCCACCCTTCTTGAACGGAATCTTAAGTACCCCCCAGAAAAAAGGATGCCTGAAGATAAGGTCCAGTCTATTTACGATATGATGGAGTGCATGAAAGGGGAAATTCTGATTGAAACCCTCGGGAAAACCCTTGAGGGCGTGGTTCAAGAAATCGTTTCGCTGCAAACGTGAATGTACCTGCGCATGCTCTTGTGTATGTATAACAGCCTTGTTAAGGCTGGCGAAAGTCGGGCGCAAGGCCCGACGGCTCAGCTTTTTGCTGAGCAAGCGTGAATGTACCTGCGCATGCTCTTGTGCACGTAGAACGAGTGGAAGAACTTTGTTTCCCACCCTGCTTTCTTCAGCAGCGGCCGCAAGTCCTCCTGCGCCATCACAACACACTTCCCCGTGTGCGTGTGGAACTTCTTGAACGCCTTTGAGTAAAGCTCCTCGCGCTTTTTCCCGAACAAGCCAGAGCTCTTGCCATAAGGCAGGTCAGTCACGATGCACTCGAACTCCTTTCCTTTCCACTCCAAGAAATCAGCGTTAACAATCTTGACCTTCTTGTCGACGCGGTAGAACCACGCGTTTTCAGTGGCGCCCTCAGCCCACTTCTCGTCCAGCTCAATCCCCGTCGCCTTGATTCCGAGCACACCCGCCTCGAGCAGGATTCCACCAACACCGCAGAACGGGTCAAGCACATTTTTCCTCGCGTTCGCAAGGTTCAGCAGCAATCGCGCTGTCTTCGGCTGCAAACTAGTGGGATTGAAGCTCGGCCGCGCATTCACGTCCCGCGCCTTGAACTGCTTTTGAGTGTAAGCCCAAAGCTCTTCCGTCACCCAAAGCTCATCGCCGCAGAACACGCGTATCACCGTGCCTTTTTCAAGATCCACCTTGCCCTTGATGCGCGAGGCCACATCGCGTTCCACTTCCCTTGCGCTGTTCTTGAAGCTTTTTAGCTTCGTCGCCCTAACGGCAAAGGATTTATAAGCCGGAAGCCCTTTAGGTACCCCCTCGGAGAGAACGGAACAAGCGTACCGCGAGAACACCAAACGGCTGTAATCAATCGACCCGTCAACCACACAGTACTCATCCGTCTCCTCCAGAACCTTCCCGTCAAGCAGCGAGTGGACCTCTGCCTTGGAGATTTTTGGGTCCTCTTTTGCGAATAGGATGAATAAGCGCATCCCTGTGTTGGGGTGCGGCGGAGTATAATATAGTATGGCACCCAAGAAGCAGGCGAAGAAGGCGAAGAAGCCGAAGTCAACCGCAAGCATAAAGGTGCCCAAGCGTACCATTGACCAGGTCGTTGGCCAGGAAAAAGCTGTTGAGCTTATTCGCAAGGCGGCGACGCAGAAGCGCAACGTATTCCTCTTGGGCGAGCCCGGCACAGGCAAAAGCATGCTCGGCCTTGCGATGGCGGAGCTCCTGCCGACAAGCAAGCTCGTTGACATTTTGTGCCTGCCGAACAGCGCTGACATGAACGCGCCCAAGATAGAGACCGTGAAGGCCGGCAAGGGTACCAAGATAATCGCGAAGGCAAACATCGACAACGCGTCCTCGGGCGGCAACAAGCAGGCCATCGGATTCGTCATATTCCTTTTCACCATCAGCATCCCGTGGGTTCTATTGTGGCTCGGGTGGATTAGCGAGATAATGGCTGCAGCCTCCCTCGTGGTGGCTGGCTTTCTTGGCATTGGCGTTGTCATCGGCATGCAGCTCAAGCCGCGCCTTGATGGCCTCGTGCCCAAGCTCCTAGTGGACAACGCAGGCAAGCCCTCCGCACCGTTCCTTGAGGCCACTGGTGCCCGTGCCGGCGCCTTGCTCGGTGACGTGCGCCACGACCCATTGCAGTCAGGCGGCCTTGGCACCCCACCCCACTTGCGCGTCGAGAGCGGCATGATACACAAGGCGAATGAAGGCATCCTCTTCATTGACGAGATTGCCACGCTAACAGAGAAGTCACAGCAAGAGCTTCTCACTGCAATGCAGGATAAGAAGTACAGCATCACCGGCCAGAGCGAACTGTCATCGGGTGCGATGGTGCACACCGACCCCGTGCCCTGCGACTTTGTCCTGGTGGCGGCAGGCAACCTTGTTGACATGCAGAAGATGCACCCCGCACTCCGCTCGCGCATCCGCGGGTACGGCTACGAAATCTATTTGAACGACATGATGGATGACACCCCCCAAAACAGGGAGAAGCTCGAGCAGTTCGTTGCACAGGAAGTCACGAAGGACAAGAAAATCCCCCACTTCACTGCCGCCGCCGTCAGCACAATCATCCAGGAGGCGCGCAAGCGCGCCGGCCGCAAGGGCAAGCTCACTGTCAAGCTCCGTGAGCTCGGCGGCCTAATCCGCGCCGCGGGCGACATCGCCCACAACGAGAAGGCGCCGCTTGTTGAGTCGCGCCATGTCAACGCAGCCAAGAAATTGGCCCGCACCATGGAGCAGCAGCTCGCTGACAAGTATATCATAGAGAAGAAGGCCTATGAAGTGTTCACTGTTTCCGGCTCAAAGGTCGGCAAGGTCAACGGCCTTGCGGTCATGGGCGACGGCGGCATTGTGCTGCCCATTGAGGCAGGCATCACGCCCGCCGCATCGCGAGCCGAGGGCCGCATAATCGCCACAGGCAAGCTTGGCAAGATAGCCGCCGAGTCCGTGGTGAACGTGAGCGCCATCATCAAGAAGTACCGCGGGATTGACATCTCCAAGCGGGATATCCACGTGCAGTTCCTGCAGACCTATGAGGGCGTGGAAGGCGATTCCGCAAGCGTTTCCGTGGCAACCGCGCTCATAAGCGCCCTGGAGAAATTGCCCGTGGACCAGTCGGTCGCAATGACTGGCTCCCTGAGCGTCCGCGGCGAGGTGCTTCCAGTCGGCGGCGTCACGCAAAAGGTCGAGTCCGCGATAGGCGCTGGCCTGAAGAAAGTCATCATCCCAAAAGCAAATGCCGGTGACGTGCTCCTGCCCAAGGACCAGCTGAAGCGCATTGAGATTGTGACCGCATCCGACTTGGTTGATGTCCTGAAGTACGCGCTCAAGAACTCGAAGAAAAAGACGGCGCTGCTGAAGAAGGTAAGGAAGTCAATCGCGTGAGGCTCACTCGACAATAACATTGTCGCGTATCGAGAGCACTTTGCTGAACTCAGTGGCACGCTTGAGCGGGCCCGCACCATACCTGAACCACTTTTTCTTGTAGTCGATGCTCGTTATCTTCCCGAGCTCTATCCCCTCAAGATCCCTTACTGGCATGCCCTTCTCAAGCTTTTTCATCACATACCTAGTTATGTACAGGTACTTGATTGAGAGGAACCCGATTAGTGTGATGAAGAACGCTATGCCCACGCTGATGAACAGGTCTGTCAGCTGTGGGCCCATTGTGGCTGCGCCTGTCCAGTAAAGCACGAACCTCGCGACTTCCTCGATAATCACCCATGCCGCGATTACTGACACGATGCTCCTGGCGTACTTGCGGATGCGGTGGAAGTAGCCAGAGTAGTACATGTCCCCCATCCTGCCGACGAGGAACAGCACGAGTGACAGCATGAACAGCCCTGCGGCCCCGATGGCGAACCCGTTGAGGGTTATGATGTTCGCGGTCGCACCAGTGAACTGCGCTGCACTAGGCACGTTATTCCACACGAATGAAATGTTGTCGAACCCGGACCAAAGTGCAAGCAGGAACACGAGCGCACTCGCGATGTACAATGGGAATGACGCGCGCTCGACGCTCGTTGTCCGCACGAACATTTTGAATGCCTTGACCACGGTGTCCTCGATGCCGAAGCCCTTGAAGATGAGGTACCCCCCCACAAGGGCGAGCACGATATTGAGTGAGATGTCTTGGATGTTGAGCAGGTTCACGGCTCCGTAAATCGCGAGCACGATTCCGGGCAAGCCGAACACGAGCCGCGCGAAGTGTGGGTCCCTGAGCACTTCCTTGATGACGTAGTAGCTCTTCTCGAGCTCCTTTGCCTGCTTCACTATGACGGTCTTGACGCCGCTGACCTTGATGCGGCTCTGTACCATTGGGAGCACTTGCTCGTCATCGGCACCGTCGCTGATGAACACGACTTCTGTCGGCTCCTCTTTTTTGATGATGTACTCAAGCTGCTTGACGACGTTCTTGTCCGCCCTTGACCCGCGGGACTTGTGGCCTGCGATTGTCGCGACAATCGCGTCGTCGCCCGATTTTTTGAGGTCCTTGTATGTTTTCACGGCCTGGAAGATTGCGTTGATGTCGCTTTCAGTGGGGTCTGCAAGCGCCAAGGCAGAAGCTCCCTTGATGTTCGCCTTGCTTCCGATGAGCGGCGTCTTGACGCCAGCCTTCTTTCCGAGGTCGTCGTCCCTGTCTATGCAGAGGACGAGAATCTTGCGTTTCACCATCTAATCCCTTTATATATCTTCATAATTTAAATACCTATGTTATGGTTGAAGCTGCAGCCATTTGATTGGAAGGTTTTCTTGTGAAAACTATTTTGGTTACTGGTGGAGCGGGCGTTATAGGCTCATGCTTATGCGAGTTTTTGTTGGATAAAGGCAACAATGTTTTGTGCTTAGATAATTTCTTTACTGGAAATAAATCTAATATCCATCACCTGTCCAACAACGCTCACTTTTGGAAATTACTTAACAAAAATTACTTAACAAGTTTTATGAAAAGACTGGAGTGCCTTTGCTCCTTAACACTTCATTGAATGTCAATGGTGAGCCGATTGCAAGCAGGGCTCGAGACGTTTTGAAAACTTTTTTTAGTTCTGGTTTAGATGTGTTATACATGGATAATTACAGAATACCTAAACAAAGGTAAGTTTAGCTAATTAGCTCCATATTTATCATATCCTCATATGTGCCGTTATCCGCCTTGAACCATCCTTTCATTTTGGCGACTTCTTTAAATCCAAGGTGATTATAGATACGTCTAGCGATTTTATTACCGCTGAAATAGTATAACATCACTCTTTCCATTTGGGGAGTGCGGCGCTTTAGCACCTCTTTTACAAGGCTATAACCGAGTCCATTGTTATGGTATTCCTTTCTAATCATCACTTCAAGTTCTGCAACATGCGCCATTCTACCTTTGAAACAAATTAGTGATGTTGACCCAATTACCCTATTTTTATTCAATGCTACCAGATATACTGTAGCTCCTTTGCTTATTTCATTTTTTTTATCCTTAAGCCATTCCTGTTCGTTTCCAGCTTTAATGGGTCGGACTTTTACCAAATGCTTGCTTTCAGCATGCACTTCATTTATGAACCCTGTGACGAGATTAGCATTACTAATATCCATCAGTGATTTAATCTCAATTTTATCCCCATTCTTAAGTTCCAATTCCATTGGCTTCAATTCCGTTTAAACACATCCCTGGTTGTTCTCTGGGGCTGTCATCTAATCCCTTTATATATCTTCATAATTTAAATACCTATGTTATGCCGGATTTGAAGGACATCAAGCCCATCAAGCCGCTGAGGCCCACTTTCCCTTACGGGAAAACGGGCGCTGAAGAGGTTGGCGTCTTTGTCATGCTCGTTATAGTCCTTCTGGCTGCCGTGATTATCGCATTCTGGCTTGGGTTCATTGACGAAGTGCTCTTGCTCGTCGGCATCCTCGCGGTTCTCTTCTTCATCTACACCCGCTCCCCGCCGCTCATCATCGAGCTCAAGGACTATGAGCGCGCCGTTATTTTCAGGTACGGCAAGTTCCGGGGCGTCTTCGGCCCGGGATGGGTCTTTCTCGCACCCTTCATTGACGAGCCGCGCGTGATTGACACTCGTGTCATCAGCGTGGACAAGGAGTTCACTCCGCAGGACGTCATCACCAGGGACAATATCAAGCTCGTTATCGACGCAGTCATATTCCTCCGCGTCAAGGACCCGAAGGCCGCGGTCATGAACATTCAGGACCCGATTGACGCCTCGAAGTCCTATGTCACAGCGCACTTGCGTGACGTCATCGGCCGCATGCAGCTGTCCGAGGTCATCAGCGAGGTCAACAAGATTAACACGATGCTTAAGGAAGGCCTTGCGCGCGTGGGCGCCGACTGGGGCATTGAGGTGAGCAAAGTGGAAATCCAGAGCATCACCTTGCCTGCCACTGTGCAGGACGCAATGCACGACCTCAAGGCTTCTGAACAAAAGAAGTTCGCTGCGAAGCAGGAGGCTGAGGCAAACGAAATCCGCATTGACGCCGTCCGCAAGGCGGCCGGCCGCCTGAGCGACCCCGCGATGCAGTACCTCTACCTCGAGGCACTCAAGAAGATGTCTGAGGGCAGGTCCTCCAAGATAATATTCCCGATTGAGCTAACCCATCTCGCCGAGCGCCTCAGCGGGCGCATGGGCAAGACCGACCGCAGTGAGCTGAAGGACGACTTGCGTGAGGCTTACGATGAATTCCTTTTGGAAGAGGAGTCTGAGGGCAGGCATCCCGCAGAAATCCTGAAGCGCCTGAAGAAGAAGCAGCACAAGAAGAAGTGAGCTCCCATGGTTTCCGAGAAGCTTGTTGAGGTAATGCTTGTGACCCTTTTGCCTTGGGCCGAGCTCCGCGGCGCAATCCCACTTGGCATAGCCTACGGCCTCAATCCGCTGCTCGTTTTCGTGTTCGCCGTCGGCCTGAACATCGCGCTCATCCCCGTAATCTTCTTTTTCCTGGACAGGCTCTTCCCTTATTTCGAGCACTGGAAAATCACCCAGTCATTATTGTCGCACGTCCGCAGGAAGACCGAGCCCTATGTCAAGAAGTACGGCTTCCTCGGCCTGACGATTTTCACTGCCATCCCGTTCCCCGGCTCCGGAGTCTATTCCGCTTGCCTCGCCTCCGACATTTTCGACGTGCCGCGCGAGAAGGCCGTGGCGGCAATCGCGTGGGGTGTCCTCATAGCGGGCGCCATCGTCACCCTGCTCTCCGTGGGCGTTCTCTCCCTATTCTAATATATAGTATAACTTCGTCTTAGGACTCGGGTGTCCATCATGCACAAAACCCTGCTAATACTACTAATACTACTGTCAGCGGCGTTCGCCG
>JAUVIW010000056.1 GCA_030592525.1 archaeon | reverse complement strand
ATGACCTCGCCGTGCCTTGTTTCCCCCCGCTCTATGTAGCCCAGCACAACAAGGGCATCGAACCCGCCCTTGCCGAGCATTCTTTTGAGTGCGAGCGGCGCCTCGAGGCTCCCTGGCACCCACACCACTTCGGCCACTTCAGCACCCAGCCCTTTGGCAGCAGCCTCTGCCGCCGCGAGCATTTCATCAGCGAGCTCCTTGTGGAACTCCCCTATCACAATCCCTATCCTCATTTCTCTTCACCTCTCGGCAGTAATGTGAATGACAGCGCGTCGTCCTTGAGCAGCTTGTATATCTGCGGCTGTGCCTTTTTCTCCGAGGGCACCAGCAGCTTTGCCGCGGTGTGGCAGTTCTGCTGCAGCTGCGCTTCGGTCCGCAGCCACTCGGCTCCGGAGCCGTGAGTAAACCCGTTCACCGGGTACACTTCCTTGACCTCGAACTTTCTCTCGTTTATCGCCGCAAACCTTTTGCCTGCGTTCTTCGCATCCAAATACCCGAAGCCCATGTTGACGCTGTCAGCCTCATTGAACGACCCAATCTTAGTGTTGATGTATGCGAGCACTCTTTCCGCAAACCTGTACGAGTCCAGGTCGCGTGCGATGTCGCTTCCGGTGTACTCCCTAACTGCGTTGTCCAGCCCCACGATGCTCACTATGCTTATCGCGTTGTCCAGTGAATAGTACTCCTCGTTCTCGAACTCCTGCGTGAGGAACGGCAGTGTCCCGTCCCTGTGCAGCCGCTTGTCGACTATCTCGCGCTTTGCCTTGCACGCGTCCCGTGCGTTTTCCAGCGCGCTGTCCAGGCTGCTGAAGAACTCGTCGTCCTCCTTGGAACTCAAGGCAATGCGCGGCAGGTTGATGTTGACTTCCTGCAGCACACCTGTCCTAAGCGTGTTGTGCCATTTGCCTCCCTTCGGTGGGATTATCTGGTTCGGCGCAATCATGTTCAAGTTGGAGCCGCGCTTCCTTAGGTTCAAAATGGTCAGCGGGTTCTGCTTGAGGAACTCATCGATGTGCCCCTCTGTGCTCATCGGCACTGCGCCATCGCGCACTTTGAGCACTATCTTTGGCATGGTGAACGGCTTGCCCCTGTAGTCACCCTCCGCCATGCTGGAAAGGAATATGTTGAGCAGCCGAACACTCTCGCGCTCGTAGTCAAGGTACGTGTCCTGCCCAATCTTGCCTTCGGGCAGCACGGCCTTCTCCTTTTTCAGGAACGGCGGCGTCTCAACCTCGAAGTTGAGCGTGGTGGTCGCAATCTTCCCTCCGTGCACCGCGAGTATTTGCGTGAGCTCGTACAGGAAAGTCTGGATGAGCTGCTTTACTTCCTTGTCCTTGAGATTGATGGTATACGGCGCGAGGAAGAAGTTGAAAAAGTCCAGGGACTGCCCGCCGCTCAAGTGCGTCTCGCCGCTGATGAGCACCCTTACGGCGTGCGAGATTGCGACTGCCGGGTGCTTTGCGGGGCCGGCGACGCTCGTCACTTTCCCGAGCCCATCACTAACAACGCCCTTGCGGAAGAACCACCGCAAGTCACTTTGCAGGCTCACGGGCCTCGTCGCGAAGTAAGGCAGGTCGTGAATGTGTATCGCGCCCTCGAGGTGCGCGCGGCTCGCGTCCTCGGGCAGCAATTTCATTAAGGCGTATTCAGCTGCAATCGTGTCACCGAAAGCCTTGTGTATCGCGTCCGGGTTCGGTGACTCCATGTTCGAGTGCTCGATAATCCTGTTAACATCATATATCGGCAGGCCAATCCGCGTGTACATGTTCTTTGCCTGCATGTACTTTCTTTCGAGCAGCTTTGAGTTCACCATTTCCCTGAGCAATGGGGCGGAAACGTTCTTGAGCTCGAGGCGCCTGATGTCGCTCTCGACCTCGTCCGCAATCTCTTCGCACACCTTTTTTGCGAGGTTCGTTTCCTTAACCAGTGACTCGCTTATGAGGTCCTTGTTGAAGGACCTGAGCAGCCCCTCCGTTGTCCTGACATAGACCTTGTAGTGTGACTCGAACTTCTTCGCGCTTTCCTTGTCCTTCCGCCTGAGCTCGTCGAGGATGAGGTCGTTCAGCTCCTCTTCGGTCAAGCCCTCCTTCAGCTGCTCTTCCAGGGCTAAGGCTATTTCGCTGGCGAGCCAAAAGTCAATACCGGCGCGTGAGCACTTCTCTTCAATGTGCTTTGGGTTGAAGGCTTGGCGTGGTGGCATTCACGCATTATTTATATAGGGGTGTATATAATCTTATTACTCCGGTGGGTTTGCTTCCCGAACCCACAGGTTTGGATACCGAGGTGTTGTATTGGACTTGGATGAGATTGACCTGAAAATAATCGAGCTCTTGGGCGGGAACTCGCGCATGAGCTACTCAGACATAGCGCGCCACTTCGGGTTTTCGGATGTGGCCATCCGCAAGCGCGTTGAGAAGCTCGTCGAGAAGGGCGTCATCAAGAAGTTCACCACATCAATCGACCACAAGAAGCTCGGCAAGAACGTGAGCGCGTTCATCTTCTTCAACACGCGCTCGGACAAGACGCAGGAAATCGCCGACCAGCTGCTCGGCGTTGAAGGCGTTGAAGAGGTCTACATCTCCCTCGGAGTCTACGACATAATCGCAAAGGTCTACTGCGACGACGTTGTCGCCCTGAAGCAACTGACCGAGGGCAAGCTGAACGAGATCAACGGCATCCTCGAGGTCCGCCCGAGCATCGTCTTCGCGGAAGTCAACAAGCCCGGTGGACAATGATGGAGGTCGAGCTAAAGTTCCACGCGCCCGATGGCTTCGAAGAAAAGCTCGTTAGCCTCGGCGCCAAGAAAGTGTCGGAGCAGGACGAGAAGGACGTGCACTATGACCGCAATGGCGAGCTCCTGAAACAAGGCAAGATGCTCCGGGTGCGCACCACTGCCTCACAAAAAATCCTCACTTACAAGGGCCCGCACACTCGCGATGACATCAAGGCCAAGGAAGAAATCGAGACGCCTGTTGAGGGGAACATTGATGAAATTCTTTCGCGGCTCAACTTCCAAGAGGACAAGATAGTCTCGAAAGAAAAGCACCGCATCACTTACGAGCTCGATGGGGTCACGGTCAACATTGATGATGTCAGGCGCCTGGGCAGGTTCGTGGAGTTCGAGCTGTTGACCGATGACGTTGACGGCGCGAAGGAGCGCTTTTCCGCCTTGGCAGACAAGCTGGGCCTCAAGGGCCCGATAGTGAAATCATACAATAAGATGCTTAGGGAATTAAATACTTCAGAAGGCTGAATAATGCTTGTGAAACGATTACTAGCTTTGCTCCTGATGCTCTCCATGGCGAGCGCCGCCATCCAGCTAGTTACCCCCGTGCACATGGTTATCGATGACCTGGACGAGGTCTCAATCAACCCTGTCGGCCCTGGCCACGAGGTGATGCTGAAGTTCCAGCGCCGCGTTTCACCGTGCCCAACAGGCTATTGCGGTGTGTGGGACAGCGTGCGGCTGGCCAATATCGTTGACCAGACATTCAAGCAGTCGACGTGGTCCGACCACATGTACATTTACTATTCAATTGACGTCCTGCCCGAGATGCCTTCCGGCGAGTACACATTCATGTTCGAGATACTGGACAAGGAAGCGCTCATGGATTCCGAGATTGCCGTCGTCAAGGTCTTTGTCACGCACGACCAAAGTGACTTGGTTGAGTTAGTCCCCTACAAATCCTCGTCCGAGCACTTTGCCGGCAACATGAACCACATGACGTTCCAGATTCGCAACAAGGCGCTGTCAAAAGCGAAGTACGTGGTGTCCTCTGAGATACCCGGCTACCCGTCCTACTCAGACACCCTTTCGGTTGATGTCGAGCCCTCGGAGACTGTTGATGTCGACGTGCCGTTCTACACGGACCAGGAGGGATTCTACCTGCTCAAGTCGCGCGTGTGGAGCGAGGACAACCCCACCATAAGCCTTCGAACCTCAACCGAGGTTCGCCTGCGCCCCACTCTCAGGAGCAAGCTCAGGAGCATTGGCTCCGGCATACCGCTCGTGCCAATAACAATGGCCCCGTTCTATGCCCTGCTTGGCCTGCTCGGGTTCTGATTGCCATGGACTTCTTTTCCGTGATTGTGAGGGAGATTGAGTCCGGAGAAATACTGACGCGCGAGCAGCTGGAAAAGCGCAAGAAGAACTTGTGCAAAGAATTGGGCGTTGCAAAGGTTCCAACGAACGCGGACATCCTCGCCCGCGCCGACACCGAAATACCACTCCTCATCACGAAGCCAACGCGCTCCCTGTCCGGAGTGAGCGTTGTTGCCATCATGACTTCACCCCAGCCGTGCCCGGGCAACTGCATTTACTGCCCGCGCGGCGACGCTGCGCAGTCCTACACCGGCCACGAGCCCGCGGCAATGCGCGCGCGGCAGAACGGGTTCGATGCCGAGCGCCAAGTCAGGAACCGCCTTGCGCAGCTTGAGTCCACTGGCCACCCCACGGACAAGGTGGAGCTAATCGTGATGGGCGCAACCTTCACCGCGATGCCGTTGGACTACCAGCAGTCATTCGTGCTCGGGGCTTTCAACGGCCTCAACTCCTTGCGCGCCGCCACTGTCCCGCAGTCGCACCAGTACAACGAGAAGGCGAGGCACCGCTGTGTCGGCCTCACGTTCGAGACGCGCCCGGACTACATTGTTGGCAATGTGCCATCGATGCTTGACTTCGGCTGCACCCGCGTTGAGCTCGGGGTGCAAAGCGTCTATGACGATGTGCTTGTGAAAGTGAAGCGCGGCCACTCTGTCCGCGACACTGCTGAGGCAACAGCCCTGCTAAAAGACGCCGGCCTAAAGGTATGCTACCACATCATGCCCGGATTGCCCGGGGCACACGACGACCTGGAGATGTTCCGCATCCTGTTCGAGGACGAGCGGTTCAAGCCAGACATGCTCAAGATTTACCCGTGCCTTCTGGCGAAGAAGGAGTTCTACGAAAACCCGGAGGTGCACGAGCTTTACGAGAGCGGCGAGTGGAAGCCGTTGGGCAATGAGGATGCGGTCACCCTTCTCGCCGAGGCCTCGCGCTTTTTCCCTAAGTGGGTGCGCGTCATGCGAATCCAGCGCGATATCCCCGCTCCCTACATCGAGGCGGGCGTGACTGCGGGCAACCTGCGCGAGCTTATCCACGAGCGCGCCCAAGAATTGGGCATAAAATGCAACTGCATTCGCTGCCGCGAGATTGGCCGCGTTGACGATGACGGTGACCCTGTGGTCGGAAAATCGTCCTACCGCGCTTCGGGCAGGGACGAGGTGTTCATCTCCCTGGACTCTGCGAAAGCGCTTTATGGCTTTGTGCGCGTCCGCGACTGCGCCGAGGTGGCCCGCGTGCGCGAGCTCCACGTGTACGGCCCCGAGGCCAGGATTGGCGAGGAGGGGGTTGTGCAGCACCGCGGCTATGGCCGATTGCTCATGGATGCCGCCGAGCAGCAGGCGCGTGACTGGGGCCACAAGAAAATCTCCGTCACTTCCGGCGTCGGCGTGCGCGAGTACTACCGTTCCATGGGCTACGAGCGCGACGGCCCTTACATGAGCAAGAATTTATAGCACTTCCTCTTTTCTTTTGGGCATGGAAGGCAAGGCCGTGGGAATGTGGGGTGAGGGCCGTGATGATATAGGCGTGCCTTTTTGGGTGCTCCTCATGATGGCTTTCCTTGGGCTTGTGGTGTTCGTGTTCATGTGGCTCGGCGCGACTGGCCAGCAGGATGTGCTGATTGAGTCCCTGTTGAGCCTCATCCGCCTCTAACTATTTATATCATTTCTGCGTTTTCTGTAGCATGGCAGACGGCACTGAGCTCACTATAGAGAACACGCGCCCCTCCTCTGAGGACGTTGAGAAGGGTGACGAGCACGGCGTTATCAAGCATAGGACGTGCCAAGCTGTTGAGGGCGGGCACAAGTGCGGCAGGCCCGCGTCCATGACTTGCGCGAACTGCGGCATCGCGATATGCGAGTACCACACCAAGCGCGGCCGGTTCTGCAGCGAGGAATGCTTTCAGGCAGCCCGCCTTTCGGGCTGGGGCGAGAAGAAGGTGGAGAAAGAGTGCAAACAGTGCATGTCTGCAGTACAAATTGGCGGCATACTCATTGTTATCATAGTTCTCATTGTTGGCGCATTGGCTTATTTCGGCATCCTTGACCCCGACATAATCCTGGCGATGGTGCCGCCGGCCATCACGGATATGCTGCCGCTCCCATAGCACGCTTTTATATCCCTCCCTTGTAAATATGGGGGTATGAGCCTCCAAAAGTCTATTCACGATACGCTAGAGCTCTACTTGAACGCAAAGGTCGGGCCGCGTGTCGCAAAAGAGTACCTCATCAAGTT
>JAUVIW010000018.1 GCA_030592525.1 archaeon | reverse complement strand
TCCAGATAAATGTTCCTCATGAGCTGCGGTGCCGTTGCCTGCAGCGTTTTTGCTTGCCCGCCGTACTCCGCGCCACCGTAGTTCCCGTTCGGGTGCATTGTCAGCGTCGGATTCCCGCTCTTGGCTTTGTGCCGCGATGCCATGACAACCGCATCATACCCCAGCCCGTCAATCCCTTCGGCGTGTATGATATCCGTGCTAACCCATTCCACCTTGCCCGCAAAAAACCCTTTCATGGTTAGTGCTGCTTGGTCTTTTTCCGACGCAACTATTCCTATCACAATTGCCTTTACTCCGTTGCCTTTAAAAACCGTGCTGGAATAACATCGCTTATGCCCACGTTCTTCAAGGGTGGCAGGCTGTTCGAGGAGTTCAAGGAGTTCACGCTAAAGAATATGACGCGCCCTGTCCTGAGCAGGCTGTCCAAGTCAGGCGAGCTCGTGAAAATCCGCAATGTCCTCTTGAACCACACTGGCTTCGACAACATCAACTTTGAGGTTATGGAGGAGGAGCTCACCCCCAGTGATGACGACCTCGCTATTTTCGGCCCGATTGACTTGGTGCGCAAGGTCCGCTGCCACCATCGCTTCCACATGTTTGATGAGTCCGGCTTCAAGCAGGATTACCTGAAGGCCCTGACATCCCAGGACATCAACCTGCACCAGGACCGCCACCCTCGCGAGTCTTACAAGGGCCATGAGGGCTGGGCCAGCCTGGAGAAAACGTTTATTGCTGATGTTGTTGGCCGCGTAATCTCCGTGGAGCACGACTTTTTGTTCAAGATAGAGCATGTCATAATGCGGCAGAACATTTCGCCTGCGTTCAAGAAGCTGCTCAAGCACTTCTCTAAACCCTGATGAAATATCCATCTTTGTCCTTGATGAACTTGTGCGCTGGGTCTTGTGGGCACACGAATGTCCCGTCATCCCTCTTCGTTAGCTCAATGCTATACCCCTTATTCATGAAGCACGTGGGGCACGGGTCGATGAATTTTACCATGTTGTGCAGTTAACCAGTGATGGAATAAAAAGCATACGTTTTTTAACGGGCTTTGCGGATATTATGAGCATGATTAGCCTCGCAGTCCTTGCTCTGTGGTACATACTGCCTGCCTACGTCGCAAACGCGTCTGCCATACTCTCTCGTGGCCGCACCCCCATTGATTTTGGCATCACGTTCTTTGATGGCCGTCGCATCTTTGGCAAGGGCAAGACAATCAGGGGCTTTTTCATTGGCGTGTTTTTCGGCGGCTTTGTTGGCCTTATTCAGGGCCTGGTCGATGTCCAGCTTGGGGCCGTAGCCCTCGACCAGCGCATTATTCTCGCCTTGGTTCTCGCAACTGGCGCGATGGCCGGCGATGCTGTGGGCAGCTTTGTGAAGCGCCGCTTCAACGTGCCGTCAGGCGCTGCCGCGCCCTTCCTTGACCAGTGGGACTTTGTCATCGGCGCGTTTACTTTTGCTTGGCTCGCATCCCCTTTTCTCGCAATCCCCTTCCCCAATTTCACAACTCTCCTCCTCGTATTGGTGATGACTGCGTTCCTCCACGTTCTCTCTAATTACGCTGCCTACTGCCTAAAGCTGAAGAAGGTGCCGTGGTGAACGAGAAGGGCTTTTGGCTTGAGTTCGCTCTTGTTTTCATAGGCCTGTACATCTTCTTCCTGTTCGCTGACTTGAATTCCTTGCGCTTCCTTGTCGCCACTGCTTCAGCTGGCCTCCTTAAGCTTTTGGGCGCTTCCTTCACCTTGTCGGGCGACACAATCTTCTTCGGCTCTGTCCGCTACATCATTGTTTCCTCTTGCACTGGCGTGGTCGGCTTCTCCTTGTTCGCCGCCTTGGTCGCCGCTTCTCCGATGAAGCGCAAGGCCATTTACCTCGTCGCAGCGTTCCCGCTGTTCATCGCGTGGAATGTCTTCCGCGTCACTGCCACGGTTCTCTGGACTGACACCCACTTCTGGCTTTGGGCCGCAACAGTCGCAATAGTCCTCGTGCTCTTCGACTGGACAGTGAAAAGAGAAAAAGTGAAGCTAAAGTAATTTATACCCACTTTGACTTTTAGTGGGCTATGGACACTTGTGATGATTGGTTTGAAAAGGCGATGGCTTCTGATGTCACACCTGAGAACGTGAGAGATGCTTTGGTTAACTGTTTCATCTGCGCGCATAAGGGTTCCATTGTGCGTTCGCCTAATTCTGAGCAGGAAATTGAGCGCATAAGGGCGGAGCTGAAGCACATATTCATTGAGGCGGATGTGAGTTTTGAGCACCCTTCCAAGGAAGGATTGATGAAGGTTTGTAGGGTCCTTGGGAGTATGCGTTCCCACATAGTTTCTGTTGATACGGTGAATGAGCATTTCGGCAAGATGATGAATGTGCTTGAAAGGCTGTAGTAGCCCCGCCCGGATTCGAACCGGAGTCGCTGGCTCCAAAGGCCAGTATGATTGGCCACTACACTACGGGGCTATCGCTGTGCTATTTGGACTGCTGCGATATAAAAAGCTTTTACAGGAACGGTCTCACTTGCGCACCCCTGCTCGTTATTGTCATAGGGTACCAAGCCTGCACTGTGTTCGTTGCCAGCATCTTGCTTATCCTCAGCTCTTTTTCGAACCTGCCGCTCGAGGTCTCGACATTC
Source organism: archaeon (assembly GCA_030592525.1). Taxonomy (GTDB): domain Archaea; phylum B1Sed10-29; class B1Sed10-29; order WALL01; family WALL01; genus JAUVIW01. Next base: position 10,377 of record JAUVIW010000018.1, on the reverse strand, counting down.
CGTATCTTTATCACGCCGTCACAGACGTGCTCCTCGAAATCAAGCCCGTTCTCCCTCTCTTCAGCGATTATTATGCTTGTCGTGTTGTTGGCTTTCAGGAACTCAACGAGCTTGTAGAAGCTCTTCCGGTAGTCTGCTACGTCCCCAATCGCGTCCCCCACCGGCGTTATTGAATCAAAAACCACTCGCCTAATGCCTATTGGGTCAATGAGGTTCCCGAGTTTTCCGAGGAACTCGCCCTCAACAGTTTGCGGCATGAACTTTTTGTAGTCCTTGGGCTTGAACGAAAAGATTGACAGCAACTGCTTTTCCTGCAGGTGCGCGAAGTTCCATCCGAATGTTTGGCTGTACCAGTCAAGCGATGTCTCGAAGTCCTCTGCTTGGATGAGCATCCCTGGCTCCCCTTCCTTTGTCGCGCCCTTGTATAGGTACTCTAGCCCCAGCACGGTTTTCCCTGTGCCTGGCTCGCCTGATAGCAGTATACATGACCCCTCAGGAAACCCACCTTCGAGAAGGCGGTCAATCCCAGGTATGGTTGTGTGCACTCTCCTCATCGCGCTTCACTATCCATCGTGTGCTTTTAAGCTTTTACCTTAGACTTATTATACTTCGCACTCGTATCTATCGGCATGCGCTGGGATACTGAGCAACTGCGGTCCAACAGCTCTAGTGACCCCGAAGGGGCGTGGATGGGAACCATAGACTTAGTGTCTGATGGTGACCTTTCCCCACCAAAAAAGAAGGGTTCCGAGCACCCGGCGGCGCAGCTCGCGTGTAAGGCGCGCGACCTTCTCCTGTCAAGCGGCTTTGACGAGCTCCTATTGCCCCAACTGGTTGACGAAAAGGATATCCGCCTGCAGCTTGGTGCTGAGGCTGCGCTTGCCTTGAACAGGTCTTATTATGTTGCCAGCCAGCCGGTGCCGACCCCTGTGGACCCGGACCTCTCGCGCTTGCGCGCTATTGCGCCGTCGTTCAACGAGGCAAAAGCCAAGTCACTGCACAAGCTAGTTAGCTCTTTTGCCCGCGGTGAGTTGGGAAGCCAGGAGCTTCTGGATAAGATGGTTGGCCGCTTGGGCATAAGGATGGAGCAGGCCACGCGCGTCCTTGACGCCATCGCCCCGGATTTGCAGGGCCTCTCGCCCGAGCCGATTCCACGCGTGATGCGTGACTCCCTTGTCAGCGTTTGGTTTGAGTCCTTGTCAGCAATGGTTCGCCGCAGGCCGCTGCCCGCATTCCTGTTCACTATTGGCCCAGCACTGTCGCGTGAGTCATCATCACTTTGCACTTCTTTTGTGATGGTGGGTGAGGATGCTTCCCCTTCATCAGGCGAGTCTGCCCTCAACTCCTTCCTTCAGGACATGGGCATCACCCACTCCCTCAAGAAAAAGAAGGCGACATCCCGCCACTTCATCCCTGGCACCGAGACACTGATACTCGCGAAGGACGGTTCGTGCCTTGGGCACGTGGGCATGCTTTCCCCATTGGCGTTGAGCAACTATGACATTGGCGTCCCGGTATTCTGTGCTTCAGTATCCCTGTCAGCTGCCGCGGTTGCCTTGGGCAAGGCAGGCACTGAGCGCGCTGCTTTATACCCACAGTTTTACGGCAACTGGATTCTTCCTGACTCAACCATCGCTGCCTTGGTACAGGTTGGCGAATCACCGGTCACACAATGGGGCTGTGACCTCTCACGAAAGATTGTGCGTACCGCAGAGCTTTACTCGAGCCATCGCGCACCCTGTGAGTTCAAGGTGTTTGATAAGGAGATTGAGGACCACCGCGTTGAGGTATGGCTGACCGCCAAAAGCAAGACGCTTTGTGATGACTCTGTGCTTGATGAGCTTGTGGTCCATGACGGCGTCTTGATTAACATCCCACCAACTGGCAAGGGCGCTGACCCTGTTGTGCGTGGGGCGCGCAATTCAGGTGTCCGGACTGGCATCCGCTTGCTCAACTCTTTTGCGGATATGGTTGCGAGCCGCGTGGAGAAAAGCCCATTTGCCTCGCAGTCAATCGCTTTGATGTCCGTTGCATCGCCTAAGGACGCTAACATCAATGTGCCGGGCATTGTCTCTGACTACATTGAGTCTAAGGACAAGCCACCCAACATCCACGCTGGTTTGGGCTTGTGTGCTGAGGCGCGTGTGCGCCGCTTGTGGGTGCATGAGCAGCCTAGATAATGTACGTGCTTAGGATAAGCGCAATCAGGCCTGTGGTGAAGCAAGCAAGGGTGTTAGTTACGGCGTTCCCTATTGTCCCGTTGTTTTCGAGTGTTGCCCCGATGACTGAATCAATCATGCTTCCGAGTATCCCAAGCCATAGTGCGACCCAGAACACTCCCCAGTCGTTGAACACAAAGAGCGAAGCCGTCGCGATAATTCCCGATCCCGCAATCATTGCGATATTGCCCAACGTGCTTACTGCCCCGTTAGTCCCTGGCTTTAGCTTTGTCTTGAAGTCAAGGATGCTGACTGGCTTTTCTTTTGATAGCACGCCTATCTCTGAAGAAAAAGTGTCGCTTGTTGCCGCGGCAAGTGCGGCGACAAACGAGAAGGGGTTGCCCCATAACGCAAAGAAAAGCGGGGCGATCCCGTTGCCGAGAACGTTCTCTATTGTCCTTCTCTTTTCTGATAGCCCCATTTGCTTCTTGCGCCTGTACTTGTACTTAGTCACGGCCATGCTGCATGCGAAGAAGACCATGAGCAGCAGGAACCAGTCAAATCCACGCGAGAAGATTATCATGTATCCCATTATGGTTCCTGCTACTGCGCTAGTCGCATCAAGCGCTTTAGAGAAATATGCGGCTAGTCCCGCTGCAAGAGGCAGCAATAGCTCTATCATTCTTCAGCCGTCTCTTCCTCTGTTGTTTCTTCCTCTGCGGGAGCCTCTTCCTCTGCTTCCTTGGGTTCGGCCTTCTTCGGAGCTGCCTTTTTCTTAGGCTTTTCTTCAGGCTCTTCCTTCGGAAGCTCCTGCTCTATGTCCGCGACCTTTTCAGCTTCCTGCACCACACCAAGCTCCGGTGTTGACAGCAAGCGGACCTTAATGAGCTCCACGCGCTGTATTGGGTAGATTTTCTTGAGGTCCTTGATTATTGTGGCGCTTACCTTGGCGTAAACAGCTTCCTGCACGAATTTGTGGTAGCTGTTTTCCTTTGCGATATCGGTTATCAGCTCAACCATCTTCTTGCGCATGTCCTTCTTCTGGCCGATGCGCATGCTGTGCCTTCCGAACGCAAGTGCGGTAATCTGCAGCTTTTTCTTGTCCTTTGTCTGTACGCGGAATATTGCGGGCACAAGCGATTTCATCCTGCGTGTCTGCCTGCCGATGTACCCTCGCTGTATCTCGTTGCCGATTACTTCGGTGTTCACTGTCTGTCCCTTCACATCCATAACCTTAAACCTTAGCTGGACGTGCTGGTGCGAAATGTTTCCGGTAATCTGCCTTAGTGTGCTCTTGACAGCCCTTCCAATAAGCTCTTCCGGCTTAGTGGCGATTGTTTGCCCGAGCTCTTTCCCTTCAAACGCCTTTGGCGCTGCGATGATAAACCACTTCTTTGTCTTCCATGTGTCTACGCTCTTCTTTTTCTTCTTCTTGACTTTTCTTGTCGTCTTTATCTTCGCGGCTTTCTTGGCCTTCTTTTTGTCTCTCTTAGCTTTTCCCATGTTGTTTCACCTTCTCGTCAAGTTTCTCTATTAGCTCCTCTAGTGTTTCTGCTTCCACTACTTCACCGTCGAGTGTGGCTTTCATCATTTCACCAGGAGCGCTGCCTCTTCAGCGTTGTAGTACCAGTTTTTTGGTATCCTGCTCTTGCCCTTGTAGTATTTCTGCAGGCGCCTGATTTTGCTTTCGACGAGCTGGAGCCCGCGCTTGTTGTGTACGTCCTTCGCGTTTTTCTCCAGGTGCTTCCTGAGGAACACGGCCTTTTTGATTAGTGACATCATGTCCTCGGGCAGCTTCTGCTCGAGCTTGTTTTCCTTGAGTATCTGTGATACTGTTTTCCCAGTTAGCGTCTTCGCATTGGGCACCCCGTATTGGTCCCTGAGCTTGACGCCTATGGCGCTGGCTGTCATTCCTTTCTCACCAAATTCCTTGATGAGCTTCTCGCACTCCCGCTTGTCCGTGTCAACCCATGCGGGGGTGGTCTTTACAGGCGGCTTTGTGCTGCCGCTTTTTCCTCTTTTTCTCGCGTGCATTCTTGCCATGTCGAACACCTTTGATTATCATTATGTGGGTTCCGACTGGAATTCAGAATTAGGGTCGACCTGGCGAAGGGTCCCGCGTGAATTGTGAAACAAGCCCTTTATAAAGCTATCCTTGGGTCCTGATTTCCAGCCCCGGCGCCCCCCCGTAGGGCTCACCTCTAGGCAAAAACCTTGTTTTTCAGGCTCTGCATGCGTTCTCCTCGCTGCCGAGCCTCAGCAGCGTGCCAACTGAAGCCATATGCATATGCTCCAGCGCCATCCTGCGCAGGAGAAGCCCAACTCAGCCCCCAGAACATGGTCTCATTTATAAACGATTTCCCTGAGCTTCTCAAGCGCTTTTCGCCTGTGGCTGACCTCGTGCTTGTATTCCATGTCCTCTGCAAAGGTCTTTTCGCGGCCTTCGGGAATGAATATCGGGTCCCACCCAAACTCCTGTGGCCCGCGAATTTCAGTGGCTATCTTGCCCTCAACTTCACCCACAAAAACCCGAATTTTCTCCCCGTCATAGTACGCTATGGCCAGGCGGGCGGTGGCTTTCCTGTCCTCAATTCCTTCCATGAGTTTCAGCACACCCTCATTTCCAATGGTTTGCATCACATGCTTGAAGTATGCCCCTGGGAACCCCTTGAGCGCATGAATATGAAAACTGGCGTCCTCGTGTATGAATGGCTCGCCCACAAACGGCAAAAGCCACTCCGCACTCGCCTGCACAACTTCCACACAGTCATCCGCCTGTATCTCCGGCGGGTCCAAGTCGCGCTGCTCGAGCTTCATTCCAAGAATGAGTTCTGTCTCTGCGAGTTTCTTCTTGTTCCCGGTGACGAATATCACCGATACTTCACCCGCTTCTCAATAGCACTCATCTTCATCGCAATGGCCTTGCTCGGTGCATATCCCTCAATAACTTTGCCCCATACCTGGTCAAACACCTTGTAGTGCGTGCTCGCGAGCATCTTCTTGAACACAATCAGGTCCGTCGCCTTGTCCTCCACGGCCGGCGACATTTTGCTCAAGCCAAAGTCAATGAACCTCGGCCCCGGCAGCAGTATGTTGCTCGTCGTAAGGTCATTGTGCACTATGCCCTTGTCATGCATCCTCTTGATGGCCTCGCCGATCCCCTTCGCTGACTCCACGTTCCCTTCGGCGAACTCCTCTTTCGCGGTCGAGCCCTCAATCCTTTCCATGACAATCGTATCGCTCTCGATATCAAGCACGTGCGGCGTCCTTACAGCACCCCTTGCCCTCTCGAGCATTCTTGCTTCGGACTTCGTCCTCTTTAGCCTGAGTGCCTTGTCGAGCTGCGGCTGCTTGTATGCTTTTTCGAGCCTCTTCTTTATCACTGTCGGCAATCCAAGGAACTCGTGCTCGTAGAGTTCCGCCTCGGCACCCCTGTAAATCAATTTCATTTTATCACGTCGTCAAAAGCAATGCCGCTGTCTTTATCGTCCCAAAGACTATTTCCGGGTGGTACGTTGTCTGGAATATGCTCGCTAGCATGGGCGCCCATGCGCCTATAATGCTCATCGCGAACACGATGCCCAACAGCGTGACAGCTGCGTTAACAAAATCCAGCTTGTGCATTTCTTTGAGTGCGACAACCTGCAGCATCAGCGAGTACAATGCGAACACCACTCCGAACAGCGGCAGCCACCCGAACGCGTATGCCGGCGACGCGCCATACGCAATCGCGTTCAGCGTCCTGCCAAAGTGCCCTTTGCCGTCAAAGATCCTGATGACCGCGTGCGCAACAACCGATGTAACAACAACACCTATAATGATGCCCAGCCAAACAAAGAACCCCATCGCTATCGCGACACTGAGCCCGTTAAGCGCCATTCCCGGCAGCATTATGCCTGAGAGCCATGTGCTCATGTTGAGCCATGTGCCCACCCCTGTGTTGAGGAACCCCTCAAGCACTATCACGATGAACGCCGGCAGCATTGCCCAGAACCCCAAGAACTTGAGCGTCTTCCCTGGCTTGTCCTTCGTGTGCTTCTTGAAGAACTTTTCAGGCTGTATTAGCACGTCTTCCATTTCTTCCCACATATTATCACGTACCTATTCCAAACCTGCTGGCTATTAAACCTTTTGCCCTTGTGCGAGCTCGAAAACAAGCCGGGTCTTATCCGAGCCCTTGTTCATGATCCCCGTTATGGTCATGTGCCCCACTTCCGCGGTATTCGCAACGTGCGTACCTGCGCACGGGCACTTGTCCACACCCTCAATCTCAATAATCCTTACGTCCTGCACGCTTTCCGGTATCCTCTCGAAGAGCTTTCTCCTTCTTTCGTCGACCATCCCAAGCATTTCTTCCCTAGTGGTCATGAATATCTTAACCGGCACGCTTTGGTCTACAATCTCGTTGAACCTGCTTGCCACGAAAGCCTGCATGTCCTCAGTGATATTGTCCGTGGTGAAGTCAAGCCTTGCGTTGTCCGCGTGTATCTGGTTCCCACAGGTTTCCGCACCGTACTTGTCAAGCATTATCGCGCTTATCAAGTGCTGCGCCGTGTGGTACCGCATGTGCGGGTACCGCTCCACCCAGTCTATCTTCCCGTGCACTTTCCCAGTAACCGGCGCGTCAACATAGTGCCTTACTTCCCCGTCCTTCTTCCTAACTTTTGTCACGACAACGCCATTAAGCCACCCTTTATCTGTTGGCTGGCCCCCACCTTCCGGGTAGAACGCGGTCCTATCAAGAACAACGTACCCGTCGCCCTCGCTAACAACATCTGCATCAAATTCCTTGTCGTAGCAGCCTTTCATATACAGCATTTCCGTCACATGGATCACCCTAGGTTCTTGTACTCGAATTTCTTATCTTCTGGGTATAAAACCCCATACCATGAATCATACGTGTGGTGCGCTGGCGGCACGCTTATCACGTACAGCCTGTTATCATCCAGTATAAGGCTGTCGGGCCTGATGACGTTTATCCTTTGCACGAGCGACCTATCCCTCACGACATCGAGATACGCCGTGCCTTTTGGCATTGTCCACACATACCCTTGGTGCTCGTGCCCCCCGAGCAGTATGCTCCCGCCTTCCTGCTCGAGCAGCTCCATGTTCTTCGCAGCCGTAGCATAATCATCAATGTCCGCCCACAGGTAGTTTAGTTCCTCGTTCGTTTTCGCGAGCACTTGCCTTCGTGCCATCCCGCGCGCATACCCGTCCAATGCACCGTGCACCAGCACGCACTTGTACTGCCCTGCCTGATAAGTGTCCTTTGTTTTCGTCATCCATTCCATCATGCGGTCCTTCTCGTCTATCTCCCCGCGAGTGTTGAGATGGTCCTTCCACGTGTTGTGCACCACATCATCATTGTGTATTGCCACGTGCCCCTCTCTTGAGTGCCTTATTGCCCAGTCGTGGTCGCCGTGCACCCTGACAACTTTACCCTCAAACCGCTTGAGCGCATCCAGCTCCCGCAGCGTCATCATGTCCCCAAGATAGAGCACTGCCTCAGCGCCCTCGAGCCTCTCAAGAATCCTCTGGAGCGAATCCACGTCACCATGCGAGTCACTTATCACTCCAACGAACGTCATCTGCCCCTCGTGTTGTTTTTCACAATATACCCCATGGAGATGAGCACCTCATCCTCTGCCTCGACCGGGTCGATGAACTTGACTTCCCGCATGCCCGTCGGTGTTTCCACTTTTGCGTACCCATCTTTTACTTCAAGAACTTTTCCCTCAACACCAATGCACATTTCACTTCACCAGCCTGCGGTCCATCTTCCGTTTTTTAATCATCTCGTGCTGCTTTGGCTTTATGCTCTCGCAGATATGGTCGAAGTGCACCGTAACAAAGTCATTGTACTTCGCTTTTGCGAGCCGGTTATCATACTTCCTGCTTACGGTCTTCTTTCCTTCCTTGAATGCGACCCAAACATATCCCGGGTTATGCGCTTCGGCTGACCCACTGACCTTTCCGGTTTTGACTTCGCACTTTTCGTGGTCGAACTTTTCTCCGTCCTCTCGTCTCCGGTCTATCGCATCGTCATGGTGGAACCAGAAGTAATCCCGCACATCCTTTTCGGTAATATCCTTGATTTCTTTCCCTGAGATTACTCTGATGAGTGTTGGTGCCCCCGGAAATATCTTTAGTATCCCCTCAGGTGGTTTCGTGAGCTCCGCATCTTCCCCTAGGTGAGCCCGTATCATGTCAAGGTCATCCATTGATGCCTCTCCTCTTTCTATCTTGGTTTGGATGCATGAGCGCATCGCAGGGTATGCGTAGCGCAGGAATACCTTTAGCACCGCGGGTTTCATAGAAAAGAATTAGAAGCGGGCAGGTATAAAAGCCTGCCCGGGTTCCTGTGCTTAAGCGCAGCTGCCAGTGCTTGTGGCCACTGCGGCCCCCAGTTCCTGGCTGCATGCTGCCGGCGGGTTCTCGAACGTGGCGCAGATTGCGTCCTTGATGCTTTCTGCGTCTCGCGCCCCCTTGTACACCTCACCATTAATGATGATTGTCGGTGAGCCGCGCACGCCATACTCTTGGTTGGCTGCCTGCTCGATAAGCGCTAGCTCAACACCGCGCTCGTCCTCGCACTTTGTTACGGCATCAACGTCAACGCCCACTTTGACTGCGCACTCGTCCCACTTATCGTTCACATTTCCGTAAGTGGTGTCGCTGTTGATGCAGTTGACGTAGTCCCACCACTTGGCGGGCGCTTGCTCCCAAATGCACAATTGCCTCATGCCTTCGTTCAATTCGCCTATGCCATGCATTGAGCAGGCGCCGCCCTCGCAGTACTTTTCTTCCTGTCCTGCGTAGTTGGCTTCGTCGTAGAACACGAATCTGGGCTGGAAGCTTATGTGCTCCTTGAGCAGGTCGTGGACTGGCTCGACACTTGCCTCGGCCTGCTGGCCGTACGGGCAGTGGCTCATCACATACATGTGGAGCTCTGGTACCGCTGCCTTGACGAGCTCGTGCTTGTCGAGCTTCTCAAGAGTAATCTTGAATGTCAGGTCCTCGCCCGCAAGCTTGTGGTTCGTGTCTATCTTTATTTCATCATCAGTCACTTCTGTGACGGTTCCGCCTCCTGGGCTGCCGGCGTACACGAATAGCCCGATTTCCGGGTTGTAGGTAATCTCCAGTATGGCTTCCTTAACGTGTACGGTCGCGTCGCCGAGTGGCGTGTCGATGACTTGCCCTTCTTCGGCATCTGCCCTCACTGTTATCTTTTCGTCCGTAACAGCGACAACGGTTGTTGGCCACCTGGTGCTTAGCTCGGGCGTGTCGCCTTTGCTCACAATTGCCTTGAGCGTTGTTGTGGTCTCGGTCACTGCAGTGACTTCAACCGCCCATGGCAGCTGGTCAGTTTCCTTGATTGTGCCGACCACTGGCTCGTCTCCGAACGTCTGTGTGTAAACATTAAGTGCTATTTCCATTACGCGATCCATTTCCTGTGTGCGCTCGATGACCTCTACTTTCGGGATGCTGATGACTTTGGCCGGGTCATGCTCTCCGTACGCTTCCGCAGCCGGAATCGTGAGGGTCTTGACTTCTCCTTCTTCCATCCCTTTCACGCCTTCCTCGAACCCCCCAATCATTTGGCCTTCGCCTATCGTGAATTCGAGTGCGTCGGTGTGCACCGGCAGCCCGCTTGCAGTTGCGATGGCTTCATCAGTGGTATCGAACACTTCGCCGCTCGCGAGCGTTCCGACATAATACACACTAACAGTGTCTCCGGCTGCTGCACCGCTTGCTGTTGGAAGTATGCTGTTCAGGGGTGCGGTGATTAGCGCTGTTGGGCTGGCTGTGCATGTGTCATCTATGCAGTTGGGCCCACCCATAATGATGAGCGCGCCGCCTGCGACAACAATCACAGCGAGTATTCCGAGAAGTAAGACTTTGTTATCTTTCATTCTATCCCTCTTGAATGCAGGCTTGAATTGGTTCCCCCGTCCTTTTTAAACCTTGCCTCCTCTATTGCTGCGTGAAACGCACTATACTCGGCCTTGGGAACCCTTTGAAGCAGGATGACAATATTGGCAACATAGTGGCCAAGCGCCTTGGTGGCGTCGCTGGCGCAACCGCACCAGAGAATTACATGCCGCACAATGCCGATGAGGTCGTGCTCGTGGACGCCGTCCTTTTCGGCGGCAAGCCAGGTGACGTAAAAGAGTTCTCTCCGGACGAGGTCCAAGGCTTTTTCCACTCAACCCACAAC
>JAUVIW010000029.1 GCA_030592525.1 archaeon | reverse complement strand
TTGAGCGTGTTAATCTGCCTCTCCGCCTTTCGGCCGATTGCATTGGCGTAGTCAGCTATCTGCTTCTCGTCCTTTATCTTGAGGTTCGTCTTCAGCCACCCGTGCATCTTGTGGTACACCCACAGCGGGTCCGCGGAGTTGTTCACCACAATCTCCTCAAGCGCATCGTCGGCGAGCAGGAGCTCTATCTTCCCGAGCCCGAGCATGTCGTTCACGAGGTAGTCCGACAGCATGTTCTTCGTGTTCTCGTCCAGCCCCGGAATGACTTCCTTCAGCCTCTCGCGGGCGTTGGTCTTGAACCGTTTCTCCATCATTTCGGTCAGCTTGATGTCCAGCACTTCCGCTGCGCCGACGCCTACCCGCGAAGTAATCTCCTCGCGGATGCTGTCCATGAGCACGCTCGTGCCGTCACCCAGCTTGGGCAGGTACACATCGTATATTGGCACGTATTCTGATATCGGCTTGACTATCCTTACTGTGAGCGGGATATTGTCTGCAACAAGGTGGTAGTCACTGAGCAGCTTTCCGGTGTAATGCTGCGTAATCTTTATGTTGGCCTGGAACAGCTTGTCTCGCAGGTCGAGCGAGGGAATCTCTGTTACCTCTATGGCTTCAGGGGCCTTCTTCACCGGCGCCTTTTTCACCCCCTTCTTTTTTGCCTTTAGCTTTTTCCTCGCGCTCTCTATTTCCGCGATAGCTTTTTTCAGTTCCTTTGGGGTTGCCATTTCAATTCACTCCTAACATGTGGAAGTACACCGCTCCGGCTATGACTGCGAGCACAACGCCGCCCACGAGCAGTGCGATAATCGTGTTCTGTCTCCTGTGCTTCTTTTCGGTTGCGGCCCTGGCCCGCAGGTTTTCGTCCATCTCCTCTTCCAATGGTATCCTGCCTGCCGCGATGTCGATTATGAACTGGATATGGTACGGGATGAACCCGCGCTCTTCGAAATGGCTCTTCAGGCTGTCCTCTGTCTTGCCTTCCGCAAGCATCTGCTTGGCTTCCTGGATGCGCTCCAGGTCCCCGTCCTCAAGCTCGCTCACCTTTACCATCTAGGAGCCCTCCATTGTTTCCAGCAGCTGCCTCGTTGCCGCGAGGCCTGAGCGCAGCTCCTCGGCCTTTTCGCCGCCGCGCTTCCCAATGTCCTTCTCGAGGGCGCTCATTGCCCTGCGCACCTCGTCGTAGTTGACGCCCTTGCGCCTTACCTGCCTGTGCAGCTTGTCCAGGCGCTTGGCCATTTCGGCGTCGGCTTCCTGCTGTGCCTCAAGCTCCTTGAGCATCCTAAGCTCGGCCTGCTGCACTGCCTTCAGCTCTTTCCCCATTCCGTTGATGCGGTCGTGTGCCTTCTTGAGCCCGCGGTCGCTTGACTTTTCGAGTGCGCCCTGCACCAATGACAGCTTCTTGTCCAGTGCACCGAGCTTCTTGTGCATCTCCTTGTTGAGCTCTTGCGACACGCGCGCCTGCCGCTCGTTAACCTGCGCCCGCAGGCCCGCAACATCACTTGTGATTCCCCCGAGCTCTTCCTTGCTCACGGTCTTCTTCTTGAGCGTGCGCATCATGCGCGAGCGCTTGTCCTTGACTTCCTCGACAAGCTCCCGCCGCGCCTTGAGCTCGCGGGCATCGAGCGTGCCCAGCTTTTTTTCCAGGAGTATCATGTGCTGCTTGAGTGAGTAAATGTCGGCGTCCGTGACGTCATCCCCCTCGGTGAGCAGGTGCTCCAGCTCGGACAGCTTCACTGCGACACTCATCAGCTCCAGCCCGAACTCACTGTACGCGCGCTTTGCGAAGCCCATCTCCTTTGACATGGTGTTATTCATCATCTCAAGCTGGTGCTTGAGCTCGCGCACTTCCTGGGCGAGGTGCCCTGTGTCCGCGGGCTGCCTTTGCGTGAAGCCGCCGCGCATTGCGGCAACCTGCTTCCTGAGGCCTGAGTACTCGCCCCTCACGCCGTCGAGCGCCAGGTCGCTGTCAGCAAGCCTTCTCTGCACCGAGCCGAGCTCCTTCTGCATTGCGAGTGCTCCTTTGAGCTGTGCCCTAAGCTCCCCTATTTCCAGGGCCTGCTCCTCGTGGAGCTTGCGCATCTCTGCCTCAACCACCTTCATGTCCTCGCGAGGCACTTCCTTGATTGGCTTAGGCTCCTTGACCACAACCGGCACTGGCTTGAAGTCTTCGGGCCTTGGCCTGAGCCACTCCTCTTTCTTCGGGTACGCCCTCATCTTCTTCGGGCTCGCCTTCATGGCGGGAGGCACAGGCTTTTTTGCCTCTTCCTTCTTGGGCAGTGGCTTTGGCGGCTTGGGCTCTGCCAGGGCCTCATTCTTGGGCTCAGGCTCCTTCTTCGGCTCTTCAGCCTTGGGCTGCGCCTCTTTCTTAGGCCCCTCCTTTTTCTTCCCGAAACCCAGGAACCCCAGTAGGCCCTTGCCCTCCTTCTCCTTTTTCTGGTCGAGCTTCTGCCCGACTGATATGACTTCTGCGAGTATGATGTCCGCCTTTTCCTCGTCGCCTTCCTCGAGCGCCTTGACGAGCGCAGGCCTTTTTTTGTCAAGCCCGCTTATGGCCTTGCCTATGTTTTCCGCGTCCTTCATGGACTTCGCCTTCTCGCGGAGCGCGAGAATGGCCGCATCGAACGTTTCCACTAGCTCATTTTCCATGCTTTACCACTAAGTATGCTGGCCTGAGGGGGTTCGCTGGGTACACCCGCTCTATGAGGCCGTTTTCCTCGAAGACAACTATCCACTTCTCCATGACCTCGTCGTTCACACCAAGCTGCTTTTGCATCTCCGGAACCGTCATCTTTTTTTCCTTCCGTATCCTGAAGAGGAACTCATCCGCCTTGGTCTCGATGTGGTCCTGTGTGATTTTTTTCCCTGCTGCTTTTTTCATAGCCTCACCGCCTTAACCCCGCTGGTTTGCACCACAAGCGCCTTTTGGATGCCCACCCAATCTCCACTTAAATCAACAGTAGTATAAAACGCTTTACCCCCGTAATCCGCCACAGATTGCGTTTTAATGTATCCTAGGTCCGAATTCCCTGTGAAGTCGCCGTCCGCATCCACGTCAACGAACACCGTGTCATACTCGCTGTCATTATCCATGTCAACCACAATGAAGTTGTATGTCCCGCTGCCATAGTGCTTCACTGCCCCGATGCCCCCAGGATAATCCGGCTCTGTCCACCCACCCGGGTTCGTGGTGCCCGCTGTCGTGGTGTTCTCCTCCCCGAACACGGGGTACAGCCTGTCGTCCGTCGTGTTCCACTCCACGCGGTGCGTGAAGCTCGCGGGGCACGAGGAGCAGTCCATTGTTGCCTGCGCGCTCTCGTCAAAGGAGATGTCCACGTGGTTCGCCTCGGAGAAGTTCACGAAACAATTGTACGTGTTCCCGTACTCAATCCACTTCTCTCCTGTGTCGTAATCACTCACAATCACCCTCACGCTAACGTTCCCGCTGCTGTTGAACCCTGAGCAGTCCCAGTTGATTGCGTCAAGCATGGTCTCGTTGAAGAGCACCCTGTTCCCCTGGTGCCGTAGGCTGAACGTGTTCCCGCTCCAGTGCCACTCCGAGTCGTTGTTCACGAGCGTGAGCAGCCCCTCTCCCAGGTACGTGCTCACATTGTACGTGTCAAGCTCCAGGCTGGTTATGTTCCTGTCAGCCATGTCCGAGAACATTCCGAGGAATGAGTCCCACGTTGATATGTCCGCGCTCAGTGCCGCGAGCCCGCCCGCGCTGTGCGCCTCTTCCACGAGCGTGTATGTGGAGCGCGTTACGCTCATCGGGAAATCAACATCAATGTCCATCGCGGTCTTCATGAGCGTGGCGTTCCTTGATGTCGCGACCTCCCACCCGATGTCTGCCGTGGGCACGAACACTATTTGCGTCTGCACGAACAGCAGGAGCATCGAGAGCATTATGGAGATGAGCACCGAGAACAGGTAGCCCCGCCTCATATCGACTTCACCCCCATCTTGAACTTTGCGATGCCGAACTTGCTCGTCGAGTTCGTGGTGAACGGGATGAACACGGAGTATATGTCCTCCCTGAGCCTGCCGTTGGCCACTGTGTAGTTTTGCGTGCTCACCAGCGTGTCAGAGTACATCCTGAGCTCGATGCTCGCGCTCCCGGGCAGGCTGAACTGCCTGAGCCTGCCCAGTGCGAGTGACGTCGCGTTGCTCGAGTTCCCGCCTTCGATGAAAAGCACCATCTGTCCCAAGTCCCCACTGCCCTTCATCGAGTAGGCCACGCTCTCGAGCAGCTTGTAGTTCGCGAGGTCCGCGTGCGTCGGCGGGTCGTACGCTGTGAGCGATATCACTAGCAGGATTACGATGAGAATCGCAATCCCGCCGCCTACCATGGCGTCAACACTCAGGTAGAATCCTTTGGCTCCCACAGCTCCAGCCTCAGCGCGTGAATTTCATTATCGTATACTGCGAACCGCTGTATTGAAACACTGGATTTCGACGCGGTCGAGTTGTACCCGCTTGACAGCACGGGCTTCGAGTCATTAAGCCGTATTAGCTTCATCGAGTAGTTCGTGGCCGTGAACCTGAACCTTGCGATGATGTCTGCCGGGCTCATCGCGAACAGCCCGTCCACAGCCGCCTTGTTGAGCACGTACGGCTCATCGCTCATCTCGTCACCGAGCGTGATGTAGTCCTCCGCCGTTATCACCTGCCGCTCGAGCTCGAACATTTGGCGGTTAAACTCCTTCATCGTGGCTAGCCACCCAGCGAAGCTCATCACCATGAACATTATGAGCATGAACACCGACAGCGCGGCGAACAGGTCCATTGTGTAAACCTGCCCTTTCCTCATGGCACACCCCACATTGTTATGGTCCCGCCCGAGTTCACGACGCGCACCTTGCCGCTAGTGACATTGTGCAGTGACACGCCCTCGGGGATGAATGTTGCCACTGAGTACCTGTCACTCACTCCAACGTCCGTGACATCCACTTCAACCAGGCGCGTGGTGGCGTTGTAGTACACCACGTAATCCCTTCCACCAACCCCCTCCGGCAAATGGAAGCTTGACTCGTACCCGTCGCCGCCGATGTATGCCCCGTGAAGCTCTGAAGCCATCTTCTCCGCGAGATGCTCTGCTGCGCTCTCCTCGATTGGCATCGAGAACAGGAACATAAACTCGTTCACTATGAACATACTGAAGACTACAAAAAGCAGCCCCAAGATGATGATAGTTTGGAGGAACTCTAGAGCCATTTGCCCTTTTCTCATTAGTGTTACGAGCACGTTACATTGAGGTTGACGTTGTCGAACTCGAAGTTGCCGCCCTCATTGTTGTCCCAGTCAAGCACGCGTGCCCCGAGCTCAAGGTAGTAGCTGCCCGCTGCGGTGATTAGGCTGGTGACATCAATCGCCTCAGACCCGCTCGTGCTCACCGGGTTGTTCTGGAACATTATGTCCGCGCTGGCGTCGTCGTTCGTGCCGCCGACATTCGTGCCCAGGTACGCCATGCTGGTGGAGTTGCCGAACCTTGCCTTCACCCACACGGCGTCTCCCGTATCAAGCGCGTAGTCTGTGAACGACCAGTCGAAGTACAGCGTTGCATCGCCCCCTACCTGTATCTCGCTCCACATCTCACTAGTCACAGCAAGGCCCACCCCGTATGCTCCGGAGCCGTGGCCGTCATTGTTGCACACACTATTGCCGACCTCTGTTGTGTCACCGATGTCTATGCGCAGCAGGTTATCCGTGTTCACGCTGCTCGACACTGCTGCGGCCGTCGGGCTCGACGCGTCCACGTAGGCATTGCCGTTGAAGTACACGCACGAGCTGCCCGTGTCGTAGACATTCCATCCCCAGTCCCAGCCGTCGCTCGTGTTGGTCTCGCCGAACGTGTTCGCTGTCGCGTTCAGCCCGCTGGTGAATGTCAGCGGCTGTGGCTTGTCTGTGTCCAGTGCCCACAGGTCGATTGTGAACGGGCACGCGCTCACGGCGCTTGTGTTCACAGTGAACCACCTGGTCGTGCTCTGGCCCATGTTGCCGCTAGTGTCATTCGCATGGAACGTGACATAGTGCTGCGCGTTGCTCAACCCGGTCGCGTTCTTGTACCAGGATGTTCCCGAACCGCCCATCGTGACGTTCGCCGCGCCGTCCAGGCTGTAGCCGGCCCAGCTGCCAGCCTCGTTCAGCGTGATGTTCATCATCACCCAGTCCACTGGGTAAGTGGCGTTGTTCGGTGCGACTATCGTGATTACCGGCGCTGTCAGGTCTGCTATGACGTTCACGGAGAACGTCGTCGTGTTCTGCATCACCGTGTGGTTCGCGTCGCTGCCGTAGAACGTGACGCTGTGCGAGCCGTTCGCGACGCTCACGAGCTTCGTGGCGTTTATCAGGCGCAGGTCCATGCTCACGTTCGCCGCGCCGTCCAGCGAGTAGTTCGCGCTCCTCAGCAGTGCGTTGGACGTCACATTGAACCATACGCTGTTAGTAGGATAGTTCTGGCTGAGCGGCGAGATTATGTCGAGCTTGGTGATGCGCTCGCCGAAGCAGATTTCCACTTTGTTCCAGTCCATGTGCGCGTCTTGGGCGCTCACTGAGTGTGCGAGGTAGTAGAACTTGGTGCTCAGCTCGTCCTTGCGCCCCGGATTCTCCATTGCGTCCGGCGCAGTAATCGTGCACGTGTCGTTGGTGTCAAAGCGCTTGTCCCCGTAGAAGCATGCCGTGAGCCCCCATCCGTTGGGCATGAGCCACTGGAGCGCGAGGTCCATCTGTGAGCTGCTCTCGTGGTGCTCGAATGTCTGCGATATGTTGTGCACTAGGTAGCTTTGCGTGTTGCCTGGGAGCACCACGGCCCAGTCAACCTGTATGAATGACAGCCTGCCGAACTTGATGTCCTCCACATCAGCGTACACATTATCACTATAGTTCACTTCATACAGCACATCATCGTACGTGCTGTTGAACGCGCGCACGGGCTTGAGCGAGAAGCAGTGCAGTGCACTCTCGATGTCGCTGATATTGAGCGTGAAGTACTCGACGTCGGACCCGTATGTCCCACCCTCGCCGACGCAAAACAATTCCAGCTTGTGCTCGCCTTTGGTGGTGAAGAACGTGCTGTTCCCGGATATTTCGAGCGGGACCGCGTCATCGATGCTGTACCCGCACCAGTAAATCGTGTCGTTGAAGACAAATTCCAGGTCGAGCGGCAGTGAGTGGTATGTCGCGTTCTCGGGCTTCACGATGAACAGGTCCGCCTGCTCGAACACGCCTGGCGGCACGCTGTCACTCACCACTATTATCGTGATGAAGACGGAGTCCGTGACCAGCCCGTCCGTGGCCTCCACTTCGCCTGTGTACTCCCCGTAGGGCGCGTCGGACGGCACGTCTATCTGCACGCTCGTCGTGTTCGCCCCGCTTGCGGTGAGCTCGAGCTCCGCTGTTCCCAGGGTGATCCATGATGCTATCTCGCCTGTTGCCGTGAGCGTGAGGTCCCTGGCCTCTGTCCCGACCTCTGTTGCGGTGAGCGTGAACGAGGTCGAGTTCCCGCGCTGCATTGTGCGCTCGTATACCTGCGGGTCGAGCACGAACGTGAGCTCGTACGGCCCAATGAGCACGTATCCCTCATCCATCTTCCTGATAATGAAGTTGTATCTCCCGGAGCTGTCGGGCCACGTGCCCCTTATTTCGCCGTGCGTGTCTGCCCACACATCCGTTGTATCACCTGTCTGCACCTGTGTGGCGAGGTTTATCTCGTACCCTCCTGTTTCGGTGGGGTGCCCGATGTAGCTGTCAGTCCAGTCAACCCCGTGCGGCACGTAGACAGTGACCACTTGCCTTGCGCCGGGTGCCTGGTAGTACACGAGGTCTGCCACGTCGGCGAGCGTGTCCACTGCGAGCTGTGCATCAATGATGCGGGATGTTTCGCTGGACTCTGTAAATATAGTATAAGTGATAGGCGCAATCAAAAGCAATAAAAATGCCAGCAGCATTAGAAACTCTGTGGCTGTTTGACCCCGCATAACCCCAGATAACAGCTCTTTTGTATATAAAGGTGGCTTTGTGGCACGATTCCAGACTGGCATCAAGGAGCTTAACTCCATCACTGGTGGCTTGCCGTCACCCGCAGTCATACTCATCGAGGGCGAGCCGGGCGCCGGCAAGCAATTGTTCGCCTTGCAGTGCATTGCCACTGAGGGGAATAAGGTTGCATTCCTCACGAACAACTTCCCCAAGGAAATCAAGGCGTCCCTTGAGCGCATGGGCGTCACGCTCGACGCCACTTTTGTGGACTGCTATTCCTGGCTCGCGGGCGGCGAGAGCGCAATCGATTCCCTGGGCAACCTGTCACAACTGCTGTCTGTCATGGAGGAGTCCCTCCCTAAGGGCTCGCTCGCGGTGTTCGACTCCCTGACTCCGCTGGACCTTTACAACGATGCCGAGACTGTGGAGCGCTTTTTGCAGGAGCTCGTCGCAATCACGAAGGCCAAGGAATGCGTGCTCTTTATCACGCTGGACTCCGGTGCATACCATTCTGATGCCGAGAACACTTTTGAGTCCCTTGTGGACGGCGTGTTCCTCCTGGACAAGGTGAAGGGCCTGCGCATCCAAAAGCTCCGTGACACTAAGACAGTGGACAAGGAGTACTACTACGAGACAACCGACCGCGGCATCAAGATGCGCGGCCGCGCCCTCGGCTCGCCCCGCAAGCCCGTGTTCACCCCGCCCAAGGAAGAGCCGAAGAAGGAGCCTGAGCCCAAGAATGAGGCCCTGGCAGAGCCCAAGCCCGAAGAGCCCGAGCCAAAGAAGGAAGGGAAGCCCGAGCCCAAGGAAGAGCCCAAGCCCGAGCCAAAGAAGCCAGCCCCAAAAAAGGCACCAAAGAAGCCCAAGCCCGAAGAGCCAAAGAAGGAAGAAAAGGCCCCTGCCGGGCAAGAGGGCACTGACGAGCCTGAAATCGTTTAAACCACCCTCCAAAAGGTTTAAATGCGCCCATTCCCTAATTCTTGTGAATGGCCAAGATTCAGTCCATTAGTGTTGAAAACAAGGAAATGGTAGTCAGGCTCAAGCTGTCTGCTGACGAGTATGACGAGCTCAAGAGCGGGAGCAAATACGTGTCCCTCATTCCCATCCGCGATGGCCGGCTTGGGGACGCCCTTACTGTGGGGAAGCTGGGCCACTCTTACAGGGTGATGCTCCCGAAGAAGTTTCTTTCGAAGCACAACATACCCGAGGACAAGCTTCCTAAGAGCGCACCAGCGGACGTGTTCAAGATAGGCAACGAAAAGTACGTAGTCATCCAATTTGCGGGAAAGACATCTGGCCACTCTACTTTCGGTGATAAGAAATGAACAGAATATCCACAGGCATTAAGAAACTAGACGACGAGCTCGGTGGAGGGCTCCCGGAGAACGCCTGCGTTATCATGAGTGGTGATGCGGGAAGCGGAAAAACATTGTTCGGCCTGAACTTCCTTCTCACCGGCGCGGCCAATGGCGAAAAAAGCGTTTACGTATCACTCAACGAGCCCGCCAAAGACCTGTTGCGTGCATGCGACGGCATCAAGTCCCTTTCAAAAGCCCGCGACCTTTTGGGCAAGAACTTTGTGATAGAGGAAATCAAGATGGACGAGATGATTGACCTTGAGTACTTCGCAAAGATATTCGAGACATACCCAAAAATTGACCGCCTGGTTATTGACAACGTCAACAAGCTCCTCATGTTCGCGCAGGACAAGCGCGACTATCGCGTGAACCTCGCGGCACTTATCCGCACTCTCCGCAGGCGCGTTAGCTCAACAATCCTCATTTGTGAAACCCTTGACCACACCCTTGACACCGGGAATGGGGAAGCTTATGAGGCGGACGGCGCGATGGCCATTGGCTTCGTGGATGTCGAGGAGAAGCCCAAGCGCACGTTTGGCATCTACAAGATGCGCTACACTGCATTCGACGAGCGCGTGCTACACGACTTCGAGATAAGTGAGGATGGCCTCAAGCTCAAGGCAACGAAAGTGATTTGA
>JAUVIW010000057.1 GCA_030592525.1 archaeon | reverse complement strand
ATGCTAAGAAGCAGCACTAACACTATCACTTGTTTCATTAGCCTCTCCCCCTAGTCAAGCGAGGGGAGAGGGGATTAAAACCCTTGTGGTTATGCACATCATTCGCACACGCCGCTGATCGAGCCCGTGTTAACTATCTTCTCATTGCTGAACATTGGCCCATCATACGATAGCTCGATATCAATGTTGTACGTGTCTCCAGCAGTGCAATTCGTATACGCCATCTGCAGGAACGTCTCTCCGGGCTTCCATGGCTGGAACCGCATCGCTGTCCACTCAAAGTCTCCGCTGAACTTAATCAGCGTGTACTCGACAGTCGTAGTTCCTGTGTTCACAAACCCTAGCTCAAGAAGATTGTCCACCCACTCGTTCCTCCCAATCCGTATCTCTCCGTATTGCAATGTGTCCGGCTCTGTTGCAGGCGCTACAGGTTCCCCTGCTCCGCTCTCTATCTTGCCCGCATCTGAGGCTTGCGTGCCTTCAGGCCCCAACCCAATACACCCTGCAAGCAACAGGGCGAGGAGTATGGCGGCAGCAATCCTCATGCCGCCACCTCAGTACACTGGTATCGGGCTGCTGGTTGACAGCTTCACTTCCTTGACGCTTGACAGGTCGCTCAGCTCGTTTATCCTCAGCAGCTTTTCTGATTTCGTGTACAATAGCTCTTCAATGTACAGGCTCCTCTGCACTGCCGGCCCCCAGCTGTTTTCGCCGTAGCCTGAGTGGTCGATGAGCCCGCGGAGCACAATTTCTTCCTTGCTTATCTTGAAGACAAGCGCTCCGTTGTACTCCTGCTCTTCGCCGCCGCTGTCGTCCCAGTAGCGGTATTCCTGGTTGTACGCGGGGATGACGAGCAGCTCCTTCTCTTTCGAGAACAGGAATGCCTTGTGCTCGTAGTCCGCTGTTGTCTGTGCATACTTCTCGTCCGTGACAAACTTGGCTATTTCCGTTGGGTTGGCAACGTCACTGACATCGAAGAGGGATATCTTGAGCCCTGTCACCCTGCCTTGCTCTGTCGCCTCGTTCCCGAGCCCTATGATTGTTGTCTCGTCATACGGGTGCAGGTACTTGGAGAACCCGGTGATTTTCAGCTCGCCCAGTGACTTGATGTTCGTCGGGTCGCTTAGGTCAATCACGAAGAACGGGTCTATCTGCTCGAACGTGACCATGTACAGCTTCTTGCCCATGAACCGCGTGGAGTATATTTGCTCTCCTTCTGCCAGGCCCTCGAGCTTTCCGATGATGGCCATGCCCGCATCGAGTGCGTACACATTGTTCACGCTCTCGCTCCTGTCCTTCCATGCCCATGACCACCTCGGGCTGATGGTGGTCGCTATCCTTAGAACTTTGTCGTACTCGTCCATCGAGAACTGGTTAATCACGTGCCCCGGCACTTTTCCGGTCTGGCCAATCTCTATGTCTCCGTTCTTCACGGGCAGCTCGTGCACGACCGTGAACTCGAAGTACTTGTATTCCTCGAGCTTCTTGTCAAGTGCATCATCTATCTCGTCCTCGAGCTTGTCTTGGTCCGCTTTTGTCATGTAGTCAATGTACTTCGCGTAAACCTGGTAGACTTTTTCTTCCTTCTCGCGCGGCGAGAGTATGTCCCCGGGCATTTCTTTTATCGTCTTTATGAGCGACTTGTCGTACGATGTCAGCTTGCTCTCGAGGAGCCCCATCGCGATGTCCCTGCGCAGGTCGTACTCGTTCACGTCCTCTGTGTACGCGAGGTATACGCTCTCGGTCGACATGTACAGCGTGTGCCCGCCTTCGACAGCTACTGCCTTTGACTCCACTCCGCCGATGTCCTTGAGGCTTATCGAGTGCACTGTCACCAGCTCTGGCCAGTCATACGGTATCGGGTAGTAGTACATGTCATCTATCGCCATTTCGCCCACTACGCCGTCCTCAACTACCAGTGGCATTGGGTACACTGGCCTGTAGTCTATGCTGTCCATCACAACCAGGTATGCGTAGTCGCCGTAAAGCCTTGCGTCAGAATAGCTTCCTTCGAACAGGTACTCTTTCACCATCTTCGGGTTCGAGCGGTCGCTTACGTCATAGATGTCAAAGAACACCATGCCGCTTGACGGCACGAAGCCGATGCCTTCCAGGCTGCCACGGTAGTCCCCGATGACTGCGAGGGTGTCGCCGTAAATAAACAAGTCATCCGGGTCCTTGTCGTTCTTTATTGTCGAGAGTGTTTCCGCATCTGCACCGGGGTACGCCTTGATGATGTAGGTCGTCGCCCCGCTTATAGTGTAAATATACTCCCCGTCCGTCTTGATGAGGTCCGCCTCATCAACGCCTTCAACCTGCACATTGGTCGTGGAGTAGTCTGTTGCCTTTTGGCCGCTGGGTGCCGCTTCTGCGAAAGCCATGGTTGGCATAATGCCCATGTCCATTCCCCCACGCACCGAGTAGTAGTCTCCGTACCCTCCGCCTTCGTAGCTTTTCATGAACGCCGAGTACTCTTCTTCGCTCGTGAACTGCTTCGCCGTTATTTCGGACAGCGGGTCGAACGCTGACTGTATGTACGTCGTGTCCTTGACAATGTCTATGGTGCTCGGCCCAACTGGCGGCAGCCATGGTATTATGTCCGGCTGCTCCAGTGTTATCGTGAGCGCGGCTCCGAACAGCAGCAGAATGAACCCTAGCACTATGATTGATACGAATACTGTTGCCAGGTCCTTGAGCTGTTGCGCCGCTTCGCTTGCTTTAGAATGCTTTTTAGCCATTTAGCAACACCCTTTGGGGATAGGGATGCCGCCTATATTAACGTTTGCGCTTCTCTGTGGGCGTGCACTTCATTCTTTCAGGTATATTCGGGTTCTGGTAGCACATTTCGCCGTGCTTTCCGAACCACTCCCTCGTGACGGGCATAACATCCCTTGGCTCCAGCCACATTTCCATCCCGTCGAGGAACCCGAACCAGTAAACAACTATCCCCGGACCCCAGTACTTGGTGTACGGCTCCAATTGCTTCCGGTAGTCGCGCATCATCTTCTTGTTGTCGCCGAAGCTGCCCTTGGACTCAATCCAATTGATTTCCTTGGGCCCGTCCTCGAACTGCACCGTAATCGGCTTGTCCAGCAGGAAGTCCACGGTCTTTCCGTGCTCTGTCTTTCCTTTCAAGTCCTCTTCTGTCTTGTAGGTCAGCCCTTGCTCATCAAGCCACTTGGCAATCGTGTCCTCGCCCTCAATGCCGCGCTCTTTCTGTATCCTCGCGCCTTCTGCTGAGTAGACCATGTCCGAGTCCATTGCCTCGTGTATCTCCCTCTTCAGCCTCGCGTCTTTGATAGCTTTCGTGTCGCGCAGCGCGCTCTGCACGTCCTTTTTTGTCATCCCGTGCTCTTTCATGAGCAGGTTCGCCATCATGAGCGGCGAGAACCCTATTTCTTTCGCTAGGGATGTGAAGGTTTGCCCCTGCCTCCATTTGGAGAGCAGGCGCCGAGTGTTGTTCTTTACCTTGTAGAAATCGCGCTTTATTACGCGCACGTGTTTCTCTGTAAATATGACGAACAAGAGCTCCTTGTCGTATCCTTCCTCTTCAGCCAAGCGCTCAACATCTTCTTCTAAGCTGAGCTCGCTGTAGAGCCTTTCATATTCTCTTATATTCATTCTCATTTTCTTTCGTCCTAAATGGTTCTGGGAGAAGAAGCAAATCCTTTTATGCGCCGGTTCGTTTATAAAGCATATGGTTCTTTTGACGGCTGAGCAGGGCAAAACCCTCTTGCTACTGGCCCGCAACGCCATAAAAGCCCATTTTGCCGGCTCCAAGCCACCCATGCCCCAAAGCCCTGCCTACCAGGAAAAGCGCGGCGTGTTCTGCACCCTGAAGACGCCTGCGGGCGTCCTCCGCGGCTGCATTGGCTATCCTTACCCCTCTGCCCCGCTTGCAGAGGCCCTTGCTGACGCCGCTGTCTCTGCCGCCACGCGCGACCCCCGCTTCAAGCCCCTGGGCCTCGGAGAGCTGGACACAGTCCGCATTGAGATAACCATCCTCACCCCTCCGGAGAAGCTCTCAGGCTCCAAGGGCAGCTACCCCTCCCAAATCACCATAGGCACGCACGGCCTCATCATAAAGGCCTCCAACGCCAGCGGCCTCCTCTTGCCGCAGGTTGCCGTGGAAAACGGCGAGTGGAGCCCCACAGAATTCTTGGAGGCAACATGCTGGAAGGCCGGCCTCCCTCCCCACGCCTGGAAGGATGACACCACAGAAGTACTTACTTTCGAGGGCCAGATTTTCCAGGAGTAACCTGTTCACTCCTGTTCACCCCTGTCCTAACCCCGTTACTTATACTGTTCATTCCTAGTCTTAACCAAGGTGAATATCATGAAAAAACTAATGTTGGCAGCAATTCTCGCGGTCCTCGTGATCGCAGTTTTCGTCGCTCCTGTCATGGCAGTAAAGCCTGACACCGTCGGCAAGCCTGTTAAGGAAGACAAAATCACAGGCAAGCCCGTCGATGTTATTGACGCGGACAGCGACGAAGTAACAGCGCCCTCCAAGGGCAAGCCTGAGAGGGCTGAAAAAATCAACCAAGGCAAGCTTATAGCTACTACTAACAAGGTGCGCCAGGAGCAGTTCAAGCTGACTCATGAGCAGCTCAAGGAAATGGGCTACAAGGGCAGCATGTCTGACTTCGCGACCGGGTTCAATGAGGCCACGAACGAGATGAAGTGGCAGATCCGTGAGCGCATGCAGACCGAGGACGCGTTCACTGGAGAGGTCGTTCGCAACATGATGACGCGCGAGCTCGCTGAGATTCGCGAGTCCCTAATCGGCACCATAACCGTCGACGACGAGACTCTCGCTGATGACGTTACTGAAGCCGTCGAGGAAGCGGCTGGAGAGGAGATTCCTGAGGAAGTCATTGTAGCCATAGAGGGCGAGGTCGAGTACATGGACGAGGAGTTCAAGGCCGAGCTCTTGCTGACCGCTACAGTCGGCACCGAAGAAGAGCAGGCAGCTCTCGCTGAGCAGCTCGAGGACTTTGTCGAGGGTGGTGACGTTGTCGTTGATGTGGATGTTGACGTAATCCGCGCCGAGCTCGATGAAGAGGCACCTCTCCAGGAAGCCGAAGCCCCTGTTGAGGAAGCTGCAGCCGAGGAGCCCGCTGTTGAGGAGCCTGTAGTTGAGGCTGCCGCTGTTGTGGAGCCCGCTGTTGAGGCACCTGACGCAGAGGCGCCTGCAGTTGAGGAGCCCATCGCAGAAGAGCCTGTAGCCGAGGAGCCCGCTGCAGAAGAAGAGCCCATTGCATTGGGTTAAAATACTAGGAGTGGGAAATAAATGCGCATGCGTGTACTAGTCAGCTTGCTTTTAATCATGGCGTCTGTAATGGCGGTGAGCGCGAGCTACAACATTGTTGTGGCTGAGAACGGCAACGCTTTCGTTGCAACAACCCTCACCGGCTCTGGAACGGTTAATCTGCCGCTCCCTATTGACGCCACCCCCCAAGTGAGCGGAGGCTTGTACATTAATGCGCCTAATGGGATTGACATCACTGTTGGCTCGGCTGGAGCTGCCAACATCATCTACAAGTCCTCGACCATAACCATCCGTGATAACGGGATATGGTCTTTGGACATGGACTTGAGTTCAGCATCCCCGAACTCGGTGACTGTCTCCCTCCCCTCCAACGCCGATATTTCCACTACAACTCCGCAAGCCGAGATTGTCCCTGTTAGCGGCTCGAAGAACGTCGTGTGGAGCGATGGCGGCAGCGCAATCGCGCTGACTTACTCTTTCACAGAGCCTGTCGCTCCCACGGCCCCCGCAACCCCCACCACACCCACAACAGCACCACAGCCGGATTACCTCCTCCCGATAGCGGTTGTGCTGGTACTGATTGTCGCTGTGGCCGGGTACTTCTTTGTAATTAAAAAAAAAGCGTGAGTGGCGGCAAGGCCAACCTCCTGAAAACACTCAGTGATAACGAGCGCAAGGTAATGGGCCTCATAATGCCGTCGAACGGCCTGAAGCGCAATGAGCTCGAGCGCAAGACGGGCCTCGCAAAGTCCAGCCTCGCGTCAACCTTGTCGCAGCTCGAGAAAAAGAAACTAATCACTGTCCGCAAGGAAACAAACGTGCACTTTGTCGAGCCAAGCGACTGGTTCAAAGGGCTTTAAACCATTCCCTTTGCCTGCTTTCTGGTTTTTCTCAAACAGCGTTTGTGGAATTTCATGCCCCCGAACGACTTGTCGGCTCCGGGCTGCCCGCACACAGAGCACTCCGGCCCTTTCTCGGGGTCGTAGGCTTTCTGCTGCTCGGCAACTACCTTCTCTTCTTCAGCCTTCTGCTCCTTCT
>JAUVIW010000021.1 GCA_030592525.1 archaeon | reverse complement strand
CCCAGCCACTCATTGCCGATGTAGAGCCCGAAGAAGAACCCTACCATTATGATGAGGACGAGGAACACCGCGAACAACAGTGCGGTGTTCCGCTGGTTCGCGCTTATCGCGTCGTAATACTCCTGCATCAGAACTTCACTTTAACGGCCTTTCGCTCGGCTTCAGCGGCCTGGAAGTATTCGCGTGCCTTGAACCCGAAGATGCCGGCAACGATGTTGCTTGGGAACATCTCGGTTGCCTGGTTGAACCGCATCACAGTGTCGTTGTAGAACTGCCTTGCGTAAGCAATCTTACTTTCAATGCCCGACAATTCTTCCTGCAGCATGAGGAAGTTTTGGTTTGCTTTCAGGTCAGGGTAGTTTTCCGCGACAGCGAACAAGGATTTCAAGGTGTTCGTCAGCATGTTTTCGGACTTGGCCTTGTCAGCCATGTTCTGGGCGCCCATTGCCGCGCTGCGTGCCTTGGTCACGTTCTCAAACACGCTTTTTTCGTGCTTGGCGTAGCCCTTAATGGTTTCAACGAGGTTCGGGATGAGGTCGTACCGCTTCTTGGTCTGCACGTCTATCTGTGCCCACGCGTTGTCAATCCTGTTCTTCATTCCGATGAAGTTGTTGTACATCAGGATTAGCGCGATGATGCCACCGAAGACAGTGAGGCCAACAATCGCGATTACTGCAAGCATAATCAGTTCAATCATAGGTTACCACTCCTTTGGATTGGCTTAATCGCCCTGTATTTATAACCCTTGCGCTAGTCCACAATGCCGTTTTCGGTCACGCTAAACACGCATTCGGAGTCAGGGAGGCATGGCGAGTCAATCATCCTCGCAATCCTTTTCTCACCCTTGCTCTTGCGCAGGTAGATGCGGAAAGTGCTCTGGTGCCCAACAATGTGCCCGCCAATCGGTGTGGTGGGGTCCCCGAACAGCAGCCCCGGATTCGCCATGACCTGGTTCGTGACCACTACGCACAGGTTGTTCAGGTCAGCCAATCGCTGCAGTGTGTGCATGTGCCTGTTGAGCTTCTGCTGCCTTCCGGCAAGAGTCCCTCGGCCGGCGTACTCTGACCTGAACAGCGATGTCAACGAGTCGACTATAACGAGCTTGATGTTGTTCTCCTTAATCATGTCCGAAGCCTTGTCCGCCAAAAGCATCTGGTGGTCAGAATTGAACGCCCTTGCGACGAATATCTTTTCGAGCATTTTGTCCTTGTCCAGCCCCAGGTGGTCGGCCATCTGCTGCACACGCGTTGGCCTGAACGTGTTTTCTGTGTCAATGAACAGTGCGGCGCCGTCCATGCCCCCCTGCTCCACAGGCAATTGCACATTGGCGCATAGCTGGAACACAATCTGTGATTTTCCTGAGCCGTACCGCCCATAGAACTCGGTGATGCTTTGGGTCTCGATGCCGCCGTCGAAAAGCTTGTCCAGCTCCTCTGAGCCAGTCGTGATTTTTCCGATGGTGCTCTTCCTCTCCATGAGCTTTGCTGCGGTTTCGAAGCCCATGTCCATGTTGTCGCTTGCAGCCATAATCAGCTTCTTGCATGAGCTCTCTGTCATCCCTGTCGCGTCCATGAGCTCTCCGACCGCGGCTACAGCGATGCTCTCCACTGTCTTGTACCCGGACTCGCTGAGCTTGTCCGATGTCGCGGTACCGACGCCGGGGAGATCCTCTAAAGCCAGTTCCTTTTCGGCCTTTTCAACAATTTTCTTTTCAGCTGGCTTTTTTTCGACTATTTCCTTTTCAGCCGGCTTTTCTTCAACCATTTCCGTTTCAGCAATTTCTTTTTCAGCCATTTCAGTTCACCGTTTTAAGCATTTCAATCTCTTTTTCGACGTTCACGTCCGCGAAATCGCGTACCACGAACTCTTTCCTGCCGTACGCCTCGTTCTCCTTGGCCTGCCCACGGAACAGCATTTCCTTGCCCGTGAACTCCTCTTCCTTGAACTTGGAGGCGTCGTATTCCTCGCCCGTGGCTCCGATGAATCTCTCGGCGAGGTCCCTGAAGAACGTGGCCCTGATGATGTCTGTGCCGTCATCAATCTCCGCGTTCAGTATCAGTGTCATTTTTGTTGGCGCATCGCAGTGCGTTCCCGACGCTTTCGCTCCGCACTTGCTGCACACCTCGAATTCCGTGGGCGGGAAAACCCTCACAACAGTTGCCCTGAGCTCCTTGTATGTATCCCCTGCCTTCAGCTCGCGGATGGACACGCGCTCGCTCTTGGGCCTTGTGTCCGGAAGCTCCGGAGCACTCTCCGGGTTGAGTATGAGCCGCCCCCTCCACCCGAGGTTGAGCTCCAAGTTATCACGATTCTTTTTGACATACGCGCCTTCCACCTTGATAACGTCTCCGTCATGCGCCCTCGTCGCCCACTTGGTGTTATCGTCCCACAGCGCGAGCCTTCGCTCTGTGCCGTCCGTGACTATCATTGCAGCCACTCTCCCCTTCCCGTTCTCGCGCTCGAACTCTGTGATGGGGAACACGCGCACTATTCGCGCATAGGCGCTGACATCGTTCATCCCCTCCTCTATTGCCTCGAGCATTATCGTGCTGTCCTCAGCCACTCCGGGCTTGATGATTACCCTGCCGCGCCCGCCGATGCTGAGCTCGGTGATGTCGTTCCTCTGCCTTGATGAGGCGTTCTGCACCGTGACCTGCGTGCCCCTCTGGAGCGCGCCGTTCTCGATGAGGTCGCAGTCATTGTTCCACAGCGCCACGCGGATTTCTCCGGACTTGTCCCTGACTATGATGTTGCCGACTTTCCCTGAGCGCGTTTCCTTTTTCCACTCCCTGACCGGGAACACCTGCGTCACAGTGCCCACAATATCAACGCCCTCCAAATCAGGCTTGATATCCGCTATCGGCATCGCGACCCGCTCGTCCTCCTTGATGCCCAGGTCAATTCCCATGTCCTTTGCAACAGAATAGGCTGCACCAGCCTCTGTCAGCAGGCCCCCGTATTCCTCCTGCTTGTCCTTTATTTGTGTATGGAGCTCGGGCTCCTCCACCTTTCCTGAGGCCATTATCTTCTTGATAATGTCCTCTGCATTGTCCAACACCTCTGAAACCATAGTACTCACTAACCCCTAGAATCTATTTATAAGCCCAACAATACGCCTTGCCGAGGACACTATTATGCGCCGCGAGCCTTATATTCCCCTCTTGCGTCGCTTGCCTTATGCAGAAGATATCCGGCTCAGTCTACTTCCTCTCGGGCGAGGGCTATGACTCCAACACCATAATTATCACAGGACCAGACCCGTTCATCGTGGACACGGGCACTGGCCAAAACCCGGAGAAGCTAATCAACGCCCTCCGCGAGCTTGAGGTGGAGCCCACTGCAATAGTAAACACGCACTGCCATTACGACCACGTAGGCGGCAACCACCTGTTCAAAATCCCTGTGTACGCGCACCCGCCGGACGACGGGCACATCCGCTGTGCAGACGCCCACTGCGTTGCACCCATGTTTAACACCAGGCTCGAGCCCCAGGCTGTTGAGCCATTGGGCAATGAGTTCCGCGGCTGGCGCGTCATCCACACACCTGGCCACACCGAGGGCTCCTGCTGCCTCCTCAAAGACAAAATACTCATCAGCGGCGACACCATTTTCGCCGAGGGCATCGGCCGCATGGATTGCCCGGGCGGCTCTGAGGAGGCGATGCAAAAGTCACTCGCGCTGCTGGAGGCCCTTGAGTACAAAGTACTCCTGCCCGGCCACGGCCCGTCACTTCACAGGTAGCCAGAACTTTATGGTGGCTCCCTTGCCAAGGCCACCACTCCCTATCCTTATCTCGCCGCCGTGCGCCTCAACCACCCGCTTGCACGTCCACAGGCCCACTCCCGTGCCCTCAACGTGCGGGTGCATCTTCACGAACTTGTGGAACGCTTTTCCGAGGCTGCTTTTCTTAACGCCTATCCCGGTGTCACGGACACTCACGGCAACGCGCTTCCCCTTCTTTTTCACCGTGACCGTGATGCTCCCCTCTTTCGTGAACTTTATCGCGTTGTCAAGCAGGTTGTCCATCACAATGCCAAGCCACAGCTTGTCCCCCTTTACAGGCGGAACTTTGCCCAGCTCCAGCAGCACGCTCAGGCCCGAGCCCTCGGCGCGCTTGCGCATGCCTTCCACAGCCCGTGTCACAACCGAGTTCATGTCAACTTCCTGGTGCTTGTACTTCACTTTCCCCGCTTCCATCACGCTGAAGCTGAGAATGGTCTTGACCACGCCGTCAATCCTCTCGGTGTTCCTGAGCACCATCTGCTTGACCTCGACCTCTTCTTCTGGCGAGAGGTCGCTTCCCAGCAGCTCGGCAGCGAGCTTCATGCTTGTTATCGGCGTCCTCAGCTCGTGGGAAACCGTCTGCACAAAATCCGTCTTCAGGTCGTCCAGTGACTTCAGCTTCCCGTACGCTTCCTCGAGCGCTTTCTCTGCCTTCATGCGCGCTGTGATGTCACGCACATTGCTTTGGATGAATGCCACCCTGCCGTTTTCTTTAATCGGGACAGCGTTGTGCATCACCCAGTGGACACCCCCCTTCTTGCCAATGATGCGGTACTCCATATCGACTACTGCCTTGCCATTCATAGCGCCAATCAGGGCCTGCTGCACTCTCTTCACGTCATCCTCGTGAAAAATCGGCGGCAGGACCTGGCCTTCAAGCTCTTTTGGCGCGTAACCCAGGATTTTTTTGGACTGGGGGCTGATGTACGTTATTGTGCCGTCAGGCGCGGTCAGCATCGTCATGTCCGGGCTGTTCAGTGTGAGGGAACGGTACTTTTCTTCGCTCTCGCGCAGCGCGTCATCTGATTTCTTGCGCTCGGTGGTGTCACGGAACGACCCCACCAGGCAGTCACGGCCATTAAGTGTGACTGGGTACGCAGTGATGTTCACAGGCACTTTTCCACCGGATTTGGTGACAACAAGTGTTTCGATTGCCTTCACGCTGCCCTGTGCCTGCTTTTTGAACGCATCCATTGTGCGCTTCACGTCTTCTTTAGGGTGCAGCTGGTCCGCAGCCATTCCAAGCAATCTCTTCTTTGGCATGCCTATCAGCTTTTCTGCCGCCTTGTTACAGTCCAGCAGCTTGTGTGTGCGCGCGTCTGCAATGAAGATGCCGTCCTTGCTGCCTTCGAACAAGCGCCGAAACTTTTCCTCGCTCTCGCGCAGTGCCTGCTCTGCCTTCTTGCGCTCGGTCAGGTCCCTGAGCACGCCCACGCCGCCCTTGTGCTTCCCGTCCACGAACCACGGTGAGATGGAGACCTCCACTGGCTTGAGCCCATTCTTTGTTTTCACATCTATCTCGAAGCGCATGGGCCTGATTCCCACATGGTTTTCCACGAGCGCCTTCGCTACAACAGCGAGGTTCTTGGGCGTGAGAAAACTGAGTGCCTTGTACTCTTTTCCCACGAGGTCCTTTTCCGTGAACCCGAAGAGCTTTGTGACTGCCTTGTTCATCCTGAGTATCTTGCCGTGCTTGGTCGCCCAGATAATGCCGTCCGGCACGCTGTCGAAAACACCCTGCAGCTGCGCCCCCATATCCCCAGCCATGCTACCCAAAAAGAGCTTTGGATTATTATTACATTGGGGTGACTCTCATCTCAAACTCGCAATAAGTGTCGCCGAGCCCCCAGCAGTGCGACTCCTTGACCTCGATGTTCTCGAGCTCCATGAACGCCACGTACGCGCCGCGAACGACGCCCCGTATGAAGTTGCACAGGGCCTTGTTCAC
This sequence comes from archaeon, assembly GCA_030592525.1. Classification (GTDB taxonomy): domain Archaea; phylum B1Sed10-29; class B1Sed10-29; order WALL01; family WALL01; genus JAUVIW01. Next base: position 6,429 of record JAUVIW010000021.1, on the reverse strand, counting down.
CACAGGCATGCCTGCGGCGAAAGCGCTCTCGTGCACAGTGAACACCTGTATCTCGTACTGTGACTGCCCCGACTCATCCGCCTTCGAGCCCACTTTGCCTATGCCGAGCTTCTCGTCACGCAAGTACTTGACAATCGCGCTGTTGAGCTCTTCCTTGTCCTGCTTGCCTTGGGCGAGCTTCCGGCCTTCGTTCTCTCCGCCCTGTACCGCGTTCCGCTCAAGCTGGAACTCAGGCATGATGCTGTAAGGGGCGTACACGAGCTCGCGCAGCGCATCGAGGTTCACGACCTCTTCGAGCTCCGGCCGCACTCCCTTGACCGCGAGGTAGTCGAAGGCCATTGGCTTTCCTGCCGCGAGCACGGCGTTCTCGTCGAACTCCACTCCCTTTGCCTTTATTGCCTGGAGCAGGCCCATGATTTTCACGCCTGCCGCGGGAAGCGCGTTCTTCAGCTTCTCGATGCCTGAGCTCCGGATGAACGCCCTTACCTCACCGGTCTCGAACACGAGCACTGTGACACTGCCGAACTGCGCTTGCATCACCTTGGCGCCGTCGACTTTCGTCAGGCCAGGCACGCCGTCGAGCTTCTCAAGGCCGACGTCCTTGCCAATCAAATACTGGTAGCAGTGAACATCCATCATATTATTTCCTCTTGGTACACTACCACGCCGCTCTCGGTTATCTTGAACGGGAACATGGAGTTGCTGTGCTTGACACCGCGCATCTTCAGGATTTCCAAGGCCCTTCTGCGCTCGTTTTTTATCGGGAGGTTGTACAGCACTATCACGCCGTCGACAATGAACTCCTCGAGGGAGTAGGATGCCTTCTCGCGCGTCATGAAATTGCTCTCCGCCGTCACAATCGTGGTGCAGTCCAAATTATCCAGGAAGCCCATGAGCCCGATGAAGTTCCTGCGGAACTCGAACGGGTCCTTCGTGTTCATCTTGAGCAGTGTGAGCGAGTCAATCACCACCCTTTTGACGCCGTGCCGGGTAATATACGCCTGCAGCGTGTCAGCGAGGTGCTCCCAGCTGAAGTTCTCCACAGTCACCATCACTATGGCGCCTCCCTCAATGTGCTTCCTGAGGTCCCAGTCCAGGCCCTGCGACAGGTTGTCCACCAGCCTGTCCTGCTTCTCCTCCAGCGACACGAACAATCCCTTCTCGTTGAACTGCTCTGCGCCCCTGTAAAGGAACTCCATGCAGAAAGTCGTCTTCCCGGTACCCGGCCCGCCGGTCACCAGTATATTCCTCTTCGGAAGAAACCCTCCGCCGAGCATGTTATCCAATTCAGTAATGCCTGTGGGCACTCGCTCAGCCATTTTAGTTCACCGCTTCGGATAAAAGAACGCTGCCTATAAAAGGGTTACCATTATATTCCCCCGCCCCCTTTCAGCACCAGAGGCGTTTCCAAGTGGCATACGGCAATTACATCAACGGCAGGTGGGTTAAGTCCGCGGGCGGCCGCACATTCCGCTCACTCAACCCAGCTAACAGCAAATCACTCGGCGTGTTCCAGAAAAGCAACGGGAAGGACGTGAACCGCGCCGTCACTGCCGCGAAGAGAGCCTACGAAAAGTGGCGCCTCGTCCCCGCGCCAGAGCGCGGCGGCATGCTCCTCGAAATCTCGGCCCGCCTCAAGAAGAACAAGCGGCGCTTGGGCTCCCTTGTCACACAGGAAATGGGCAAGCAGCTGTCAGAAGGCCTGGGCGATGTCCAGGAGGCCATCGACGTGTTCGAGTACATGGCCGGCGAGGGCCGCCGCCTGTTCGGCCACACAACGCCGTCAGAGCTCCGCAACAAGTTCGCGTGCACAATCCGCATGCCTTTGGGCCCGGTCGGCCTTATCACGCCGTGGAACTTTCCCATCGCAATCCCCGCGTGGAAAATCGCTCCCGCACTCATCTGCGGCAACACAATCGTGTTCAAGCCCGCGACAGACACGCCGCGCTGTGCCGTCGAGCTGGCCAAGCTCATGGACGGCATCCTGCCTAAGGGCGTCCTCAACCTCGTCACTGGGAACGGCCGCGAAGTGGGGGCGCCAATAGTCAGGCACCCCGGCCTGCGCGCACTGTCATTCACCGGCTCCCGCGCTGTCGGCGAGTTCGTCATTGCGAACGCCGGCGTGAAAAAAGTGGGCCTCGAGCTAGGCGGCAAGAACCCAATCATCATCATGGACGACGCCGACCTGGACCTCGCTGTGGACGGCGTTATTTGGGGCGCGTTCGGCACCACTGGCCAGCGCTGCACCGCCGCATCCCGCGTGATAGTGCACAAGAACGTCCACGACGCGTTTGTCAAAAAGCTCTGCCGCAGAATCCCCAAGCTAAGCATCGGCGTCGGCCACAAGTGCGATATCGGCCCCCTGGTCAACGAGGCTGCTGTGGAGAAGGTGGACGACTACGTCAAAATCGGCCGCAAGGAGCGCGCGAAGCTGGTGTGCGGCGGAAGCAGGATTAAGGGCAACTTCTACGAGCTCACTGTGTTCACGAATGTCAAGCCAAGCATGCGCATTGCACAAGAGGAAATCTTCGGCCCGGTCCTCAGTGTCCTGAAAGCCAAGGGCCTTGATGACGCCATCGCAATCGCGAACGATTCCGACTACGGCCTGAGCACCGCTATTTACACGCAGGACGTCAACAATGCGTTCGTCGCCATCCGCGACCTGGACGCCGGGCTAACTTACGTCAACTCCTCCACAATCGGCTCCGAGGTCCACCTGCCTTTCGGCGGAACAAAGAAAACGGGGAACGGCACTCGCGAAGCGGGAATCCTCGGCATTGAGGAGTTCTCCGAAACAAAAACAGTCTACATCGACTACAGTGGAATCCTGCAGAAGGCGCAGGGAATCAAATAGCGTGCTCGGCGAATGACGGGCCCTTGCGCGCCCTTTCCTTGTGTATGTCCGCCAACGACTTCTTTATGATTGCGACAGCCTCGTCAATCTCTTCCTTGCCAACTATGTATGGTGGTATCAATCGAATACTATTGTGCCCCGCACCCAGCGTGACCAGGCCATTGTGCATCAAATGCTCGACCAGGTGGTCACGTGACTCCTTTGTAGGCATATCAAATGCACACATTAATCCCAGGCCCCTTGCGCCATAAGCCTCGGGGTGCTCGCCACACAGCCCCACTAGCTGCTTGACGAGGTACTTGCCCATGCGCTTGCACCGCGCGAGCAATTTCTCCTTCTTTATTGTCCTAATCGTCTGAATCCCCATGGCGAGGTCAATGGTGCTCCCGCCGCCCCAAGTGCTGCTTATGCTCGACGGTTCCTTCGGGAACCACTTGCGCTGCCCTATTGTCGCGCCGACCTGCAGCGCCTTCCCTGCCGTCATCAGGTCCGGGGTAATGCCGAAGTGCTCGTGCGCCCACCATTTCCCTGTCCTTCCAAGCCCTGATTGCACTTCGTCAACAATGAGCGGTATCCCCCGCTCCCTTGTTATCTTCCTTATTCCCCTCATCATGAGCTTTGGGGCAATGTGGTACCCGCCCTCGCCTTGCACAGGCTCAACAATGACGAAGCTGCAGTTCTCCGCGCCGCCCTCGCGGCGGATAATCTCATCAAGAACAACGGGCGCCGCTTCGTCAAACGGCAGCCGGTGCATCGGGAAGCTCCAGAACCGCGTCTTGTGCACGAGCTTGCTGTTAGTGCACGACAGCGCACCAAGCGTCCTTCCGTGGAAAGCCATCTCAAAGCTAACGCCATACACGCCACCGGGCCGGGCGTGCATCGCTGACTTCAATGCGTTCTCCACCGCCTCCGCGCCCGAGTTAATAAGAAAAGCAGCGTTTCCAGGAGAAATCTTGAGCAATTCGTCAATCATCTCGATGTGCTCTGGCACTGTGAAGTCCTGCCCCGCGTACTTCACTGGAAATCTTTTGGCGTGGTCGCGCACTGTGCGCACCATGTCCGGATGGTTGTACCCCAGCGGGTTGGTCGCAATCTGGCTCGCGAAATCAAGGAACAGGTTGCCGTCAATGTCCTTGAAGTAGCATCCCTTGCCCTCGCCTGAATGCACGAATGGCAGTGGCATGCACCACCCCCCGTTCTTCTTCTTGAGCTCCTCCAGAATCCGCTTGCTCTTCGGCCCGGGCACTTTGGACACTTTTGCTTTCATGGCTATGACCACGAGGCAAGGCTTAATAAGGCTTTTCTCTTTGTCAGAGCCCATGGACAAAAAGGTGAACTACCTAGGCATTTTGTTTTCCATCATCGTTGCCGGAGTGTTTTCACTCAATCCTTTTTCACTCCCTCTCGCGCAGTCCACTGTCCTCTGGATAATGATTTTCTGCGGCATGATGTGGTTCACTGAAGCCATACCACTCCACGTCACTGCGCTGCTCGCACCTTTCCTGCTCGTGGTGTTCGCAGGAATCACGATGAAGGCGGCTTTCAACCCTTTTTTCGATCCCGTCGTCGTCCTTCTTTTGGGCGGCTTTATCATGGCTGTTGCGATGCACAAGCACGGCCTTGACGAGAAAATCGCCTACGCATTCATCAACACCATCGGCCACACCCCCTCCCGCTTTTTGCTGGGCATCATGCTCGTCGCGGCCTTCCTCTCCATGTGGATGACGAACACCGCCACCACAGCCCTCCTCATTCCCATCGCGATAGTCGTCCTCAAGGCCAACAAGATGCACCCCCTGAAGTCATCTTACGCCAAGAGCGTTATCCTGGGCATAGCGTACGCCGCGACCATCGGCGGCATGGGCACCCTGATTGGCAGCACACCCAATGTAATCGTCGCGAAGTTCCTCGGCGACCACGGCATCAAGCTGTCGTTCATAGACTGGATGTACTACGCGCTGCCGCTCGTAATCCTTTTAATCCCCATTGCCTGGGTTTTGCTGCAGTTCATCTTTCCCCCGGAGAAGAAGGACCTCAAAATAAGGCGCATGTCCTCCAAGCTCAACAGCAGGCACAGGGGCGTGCTCGCCATCTTCACCCTCACTGTCTTCTTGTGGCTCACCACGCAAATACACGGCTACTCCGCCTCCCTGGTCGCGGTAGTCCCCATCATTTTGCTCTATGTCTTCGGCCTGCTGAACACCGATGACTTCTCAAAGGCGCATTGGCCCGCACTCATGCTTTTCGGCGGGGGCCTCGCCCTTGGAAGCGCCATCATCGCAGTGGGCCTTGACCTCACCATGGCGACGGCGATGAACATAGTTGTCTTTGGCCAGCCCCTGTGGATAATCTTCGCGCTCATCATTCTGTTCTCAATCGCCCTCACGCTCGTGGCCTCGAACACCGCGGCCGCAAGCATCCTCGTCCCCGTCGCAATCCCCCTCGCTGCCGGCCTTGGCGTTGACCTGAAAATCATCGCCCTCCTCGCCGCCCTTGGCGTCAGCCTGGACTTCGTCGTGCCCGTGGGCACTCCCCCAAGCACCATTGCCTACGCGTCGGGCTACATCCATGTCAAGGACATGGCCAAGGCTGGCATCATTTTAGCACTAATCTCGATTGGCCTGCTCACCGCACTCGCCATGGTGTATTGGGTATAAAGCAGCCTTTTTCCTGTTACTCGCTTCGCTCGCCCTGTGGATTACCGTCGTCGAAACGACGGTAATGGAAAAAGCTTGATTACCATCGTCCAACGATGGTAATGAACAAAAAACTGAAGGGCATTAGACAACGAGCGGGAACTTCTTCACCTTGAGCCCCGTGTTTCCCAGTTCCAGCAGGTGCTGCACTGGCGAGAACTCTGTTGACCGCATTGTGCGGATGGCGAGCGCGTGCACTGGCCCGCTCCTCGTTTCGACCAGCCGCGTCTCAATCACCCCGTCCATCACTCTTTCAGGAGTATCATTCTGGTCAACATCATCAAGGAACATCGCCGTTGTCCCGTGCCTCTCAACAATGTTCTTGAGCTCGTTCAGCGCCTGCCTGAGCTTTAGGTCGTCCTTGAAGAAGTCCGCGAGAAATCCCGCCGAGTCAACAACTAGCCTCGTGGCCTTGTAGGAGAACAGGGCGTCGTCCGCATTGCTGACGAACTGCTCGAAGTTGAACAGCTCGCTCGTGACGACCACGAGGTTTCTTGACTTGAGTGTGTCGTCCAGCTTCCAGTTGAACATCGATGTGGCCTCGCGCACGTCCTCCTCCTTTTTCTCGAAAGTGAGGTAGATGCAGTTCTCTCCGTTAACCGCTCCCCTGTAAAGGAACTCAAGCGCGAGCAAATCGCGGTAGCTGCCGACTGGCCCGTTGAGCATGATGGAAAACCCCTTGGGCAGCCCCCCTTGCAGCAGGGGGTCCAGCCCCTGTACGCCTGTTAGCATCCGTTCCATACCCATCCATTACCCCTCTTGATGTATTTAAGCCATTGGCTACCTGTCTCAAAAATGAAAGCGCTTGCGGGCTGCCAAGCCCGCAAGGGATTACTGCACTTATTCACAGGTGCCGCGGATTGTTCCGCTTTCGCTGTG
>JAUVIW010000066.1 GCA_030592525.1 archaeon | reverse complement strand
TTCATGCCCCCGAACGACTTGTCGGCTCCGGGCTGCCCGCACACAGAGCACTCCGGCCCTTTCTCGGGGTCGTAGGCTTTCTGCTGCTCGGCAACTACCTTCTCTTCTTCAGCCTTCTGCTCCTTCTCTTCCTCGCTCTCCGAGTGAAAAGGATTAATCTTGTCCAGCCAGCTCATCATCTTCACCTAGGTCTCCAAATACTTCTTTGGCCCTTTTATCACTTAGCCTTCCTTGCCTGTGTGCAGCTAGCGCTTCCCATTCCGGTATAGACAACCCGAACCATTCTTCCCCCAACGGGTGTTTGAGAAGCTCTTCATAAGCATCTTTTGCCTTGTGCCACTTGTTCATTGTTTTCATGTGGTAATATGAGTCAAGGTCACTATGGTGTTCGGCTAAGTCATTTGGTGTGAACCCCTTGAACGCATATTCATGAAACGGCACCATATCCTTGTCTTCATCCGGGTGATAAAGACGATCGTGCGTGTGCCCCACGAAAAGGTTTAGCACCACTCGCGTGTTAAATGCGTCAATAACCTCATCAAGTTTTCCCTCAAGATTCACCATCTTCACATCAAGCGTTGGTGGGCATTTTCCGAATTCTTCTTTTGACCTTTTGCGCACTACACCAATATAGTCTTTCATTGCGATTGCCTTCTCGCGGTTCCAGAACGACGAGATGACATCATGCCATTTCTCAAGCTTTTCTTCGTGCATGAATGTGGCTTGCTTGAACACGTATAGCTTACCTTTGTCTTTGAACAGGTTCTTTTTCCAATCTAGAACGGTCTCATGGATTTTCAGCCTGACGGGATCTATTTCCGGCGGCCCTAATCTCATTTCGCTTCCCTTAGGCCGCCGATTAGTATGCTAATAGCCCCAACAATCATGAGCCCGAGGCTCATCATGGTTAGCGGTATCCACCACATGCTTGAATCAAATGCCATTGGGAAGAACGAGAACACCGCGCCCACAACAAATGCCGTGAACCCGATGAGTGAGTACTCATACTTCGCCATCTTTTTCGTTGGTGCGTACCTGAACATCATATCACCGTTCCATGCTGTACTTGACTTCAGTGAACTTGCTGCGGAGCTCGCGCGCGTCTTCCCCCACGCGCTTCGTGTTTTCCTTTTTCACTATCACGCGGTGGAGCAGGCTTGCGATGAGTTCCATGTCCCCCTCAATCATCCCGTACCTGGTCATCTCCTGCACGCCGATTCTTATTCCTTTCGGCTTGAACACGTTCTTGCCAGGCTCCCCCGGCAATAAGTTTTTGTTCAGCACAATCCCCGCTTTCTCACACGCTATTGCCGCTTCCGAGCCGCTCATCTTTGTTGACGTGTCGATGGCTATCTGGTGCGATTTCGTGAATCCCTTGTCGGCTGCAAGGACATCCAGCCCTCCTTCATAGCATGCCTTGCCAAGGGCCTGCGCATTCTTCACTGTCTGCTTCGCGTATTCCTCACCGTACTTAATCATCTCAAGTGACGCTATTGCAAGCGCAGGCAGCCGATGCAGGTGGTGATTGCAAACTAATCCTGGGAAAAGCGCCCGCTTCACTAGCTTGAACTTTTCCTCGTTGTTTGACAGTATTAGCCCGCCTTGTGGCCCCGGGAACGTCTTGTGTGTCGATGTCGTGATGATGTCGGCGCCTTCCTTGAGTGGGTCCTGGAACTGCTTGCCTGCAATAAGCCCCAAGACATGTGCTGCGTCGTACACCAGCGTCGCGCCCACCTTGTCCGCAACCTCTTTCGCGTACTTAACATTCGCGGGGAACAGGTAGAGCGAGTTCCCGAGCAGAATAATCTTGGGCTTGTGCTTTTCCGCGAGCTTCTTGAGCTCGTGCATGTCTATCTCGCATTCCTTTGTCTTGAATGGGTACTGGTACACTTTCAGCCCGCGGCATCCGGCCGCGCCTATTTCCGTATGTGAGATATGCCCCCCGTCCGATGTCCCGTTCGCGAGCATTGTGTCTCCGGGTGATGCCAGCCCAAAGTACACAGCAAGGTTCGCCATCGTGCCCGAGAGAACGCGCACGTCCACGAACTGCGCACCAAAAAGTCCCTTCAGCAAGTCAGTCGTAAGCGTCTCTATCTTATCTATGTACTTTGTTCCCCTGTAGAATCGCTTGAACGGGTCGCCTTCGGCGTACCTGTGCATGAAGTCGGAGAAGTAAACACTTTCCGCGAGCGGTGACATGACGTTCTCGCTCGCAATAAGGTTGATTGTGCTCTCGCGCCAGCTATTGTTTTCATTGGTTAGGTCGACGATAAGGTCTTTGGCTACATCCAGATCCATGGTATTTCACCCGGGCTATCAGAGCTCTTCCGCTAGTGCCGTGCAGTTGCGCTTTATCTCTTCAATCTCTTCCTTGGTCGCGTGCGCGATGTGCACTCCTGCGATGCACACAACCCTCTTCTTGAATTTCTTGGCTGCGGCTTCGGCGAGTGGCACTGCAACAACATGTTCCATGTGCCCTTCGGCATTTATTCGCTGTGTTTCTTGTCCGGGCTCGGCCATGACCACGCAGCCTATGTGGCTGGACCCGCCGGAGAGGAACATGGATATGTCGTCCCCCATGCCTTGGATTTTGAGGGTCACCCGCGCCCTGCCAGCCCCTTTGGTAAGCTCTTTCATTGCCTTGAATTAGGGTGTCAGCGCATAAAAAGCGCGCGTATCCCTTATATAACGATTAAATACCCTGCTTTCCTATTACTGCCCATGGTTTCCGAGGACGTAGTTAAGCAAAAGCCCACTGTCAAGCTTTTGGCCACCCTTAAGGGGGATGAGATGGCATCGTCTGACTTGGGGGTTTACGGCGCGATGGGCTGCTTTCTTGAGGACTCGAGTGCTGCTGCATTCGAGAAGGACAAGTCCACGCTATCAGGCGATGATTTCCTCAAGAAGCGCGAGCGCATCATGCGGGAGACAAGCGGCCGCGGCCACGGCAGTGTCCTGGACCAGAACGCGTTCACTTTCTCTATTGAGAATCTCACGCGTGCCACCACCCTCTTGCTTTGCGCGCCCGAGTACTTGATGCACTTGCAGCAGTCGCTCCGCAGGGCGAACGCGACCCGCGGCTACCGCCTGCCCGATTCCATTCTCTCCTCATCACTCAAGGCCGAGACAATGCGCATTTTGGACACGTCGTTCGAGCTTTATCAGAAGTGGGCCGACGCCGGTGTTCCTGTCGAGGACGCGCGCATGCCTTTGCCATTGTACACAAAGACATCAATCCAAACCACTGGCAATGCCCGTGAGCTGATGCACCTGCACTACATGAGCCTCGATGCCGGAATGCCTTCCGTCATCAAGGACACTGTCCAGATGATGGTGGATGCCGCGGCAAAGGAGGAGCCTGCCATTCTGCAGCGCCGCAAGGCAGAGTACTACGACAACTACGAGCCGCTGTCCTGGTTCCCGAGCAGTTCCCTGTTCTCTTTCGAGAACAAGACCATGGACGCCTTAACAAAAAACAAGGACCCGAACAAGGTCAAGCTCGTGGGCAGCGGTGGCGTTGTCATCACTCCCGAGGCGGTGGAGCGCGCGATAAGGGACCGGGACCTCGCTGAGCTCGCAAACCTGAAGCACTTGCATTTCACGTTCCTCGTGCCCATGAGCCTCATCGCTTTCCACCAGGCAACCCGCCAGCGCACTTGGAACCAGAGCATCGAGACTGCTTACTCCATAATGGACCGCGGCGTTATCACTGTCCCGCCCAAGCTTGAGGCCAAGGGCTTCAAGCAGGAGCTGTTGGACCAGGCTGCGGCGATGCGCGACCTTTACTACCAGCTGGTCGAAGAAGGCGTCCCGAAAAACGACGCCATAGGTGTCATGCCCCATGGCTACGAGGCCTTTGTCCTGATTCACATGAACGGCTGGAACGCCATCCACTCCTTGGGCAAGCGCACTTGCTTCGAGGCGCAGTGGGAGATACAGAAGAAGGCCATGGAAATGGCTTTGCTCATTAAGGACGCTGACCCTGTGCTCGGCAAGTTCGTTGAGCCACAGGGCCGCTTGTACGGCAAGTGCCCTGAGCGCAAGCCGTGCGGCTTCTGCTCGAGCGACACTTCTCTCGCCGACCTTTACAACAGAATCTACGGGGGCAAAACATGAACATCCAGTGGCTCGGCCACGCGAGCTTCCGGATCCACGCCGCCGGCAAGGTAATTTACATTGACCCTTACTGGGGCGACGACTATTCCGAGCCTGCGGACTTCATTCTCGTGACGCACGGCCACTATGACCACAACGCTGTGGACAAGTGTGCCGAAGCCTCGGACTGCCGCCTTGTGGACGGCGATATCGATGAGACCATCAACAGCATCCACATCAAGTCCGTGCCCGCGTACAATATTGGCAAGGATTTCCACCCGAAGGGCGTGGGCCGCGGCTACCTCATCACTGCTGAGGGCAAGACCGTCTACCACTCGGGCGACACTGACCTCATCCCTGAGATGGACGGCCTCAAGCCTGATTGGGCCCTGCTGCCCGTGGGCGGCACTTACACCATGGATGTCGCTGAGGCAATTTTGGCCTCAAAAGCCATGGGCGCGAAGCACGTTATCCCGATGCACTACAACTCCTTGGACCAGATAGCAAAGCTAAAGAAAGAGGATTTCCCTTCGGACTGGACCGTGCTTTCCATTGGCGAAAAGGTCACTGCCTAGATCTTGTTTGGCTTGGCACCATTGCTCAGAAGCACTACTCTCGAGTCTTTTTTCTCTCCCGCTATCTCGTACCCGGGCAGGTGCTCTGCTATGGCCTTGGTGAACGCCACAACCTCGTCGTGCGACGGCATGTTATCCAGGCTCAAGCGCTCCCTGGACGCCCCAACAAACATGTAAGCCTTAATCTCAACAAAGTCCGTGTTGCTCTTCGCTATCAGCCGGGCGTAGCCCTCGGGCTCGATGTCGTTCCACCCCTTGACCTGCGTTATCCTGATGACCTTCCGCGTGTCAAATGAGTTGTAGAGTTCCAGCGTGTCATTAATCCGCTCCCACGAGTCCTTAACAAACGGCACGTTGAGCCTTTTGTGCACTAGCTCGTTCGGCGCGTCCAATGAAAGGTAAAGCTGTGTCGGCATCGCTATTTTGGCGAGCACTTTTGGCAGCAGGCCGTTTGTCACGAGGAACGTCGTGTAACCCCGGTCCCCAAACGCCTCGATGAGCTGCCCGATGTGTGCGTACATCGTTGGCTCTCCTGCAAGGCTGATGGCGGCCTGGTTTGGCTGCTGTGCTTCGTCCAATTTCTTTTTGTCCACCCTGTCCAGCAGGCCGTAGTACCCTTCGAGCAATTTGCGCTGCCCTTTCTCACACTCCGTGATAACCGTGTCCGGGTCGTCCCATTCCTCTGCCGGCAC
>JAUVIW010000007.1 GCA_030592525.1 archaeon | reverse complement strand
GCGGAGCTTACCTTTCTTGGTCAGGTACTCCGGCGGCAGCTTGGGCATGGTAAAAATAGCTCAGGCAGGGTATTAAAGGATTAGTCCTTCATCGCGCGAATCTTGCGGTCGATGACATCGTTAATGTCCTCTAGTGTGACGTACTCCATCGGGTTCAATGTGTCGACAACGTACTTCATCTCCGAGACCTGCGCACGGAGCTCCGCGAGCTCCTTCTTCAGCTCCTTGACCCCTTCAGGGGCAGCGCCACCGCCAGAGCGGTTGTAGTCATCAATCATCAGGGGGGTTGCAGGAGTCTGGGCCGAGGCGATGTCCGACTGCAGCTGTTCGCGCAAAGTCTTCTTTATGGCGTCGAGGTCCACCTTGCCCCCGCCACCGGCGGCGACAGCCGCCTCAATGTCCTTGAGCTTCTTGTTATGGGAGACCATCGTGCGGGACATCACCTGCAAGTTGTTCTCGACAATCTTGATGCGCTGCGAAATAAGCTTAATCTTCGCGTCCAGGGCACTGATGGAGCTGGTGACGCTCGCGCCCTGCTGCTGCTGGGGCCTGCCCGAAGGGCGGGCAGTGGGCTGTGGCCTGGAACGTGGTCTCTGTGATGGCATGAAGATAACCCCTATTTTAATAAAGCATAAAGCCGTTTGCTTATAAAAACGTATGCAGGGAAAAAGCATGAAAGGGCTCCTCATTGACATAAGCTACAGGTCTGATGACGACCAAACAGTCACGAGGCTGTACATACGCACGGCCAAGGGCGTGAAACTAATCGAGGACAGGGAGTTCGACCCGTACTTCTATCTCATCACAAAGGACCCGCGCGAAGCACTCAAGATAGAGGGAGTCAAGGAAGTGCAGGTCCACGACAAGAACATGCTAAAAGTGCTGTGCAAGACGCCCGCCGACGTGCCGAAAGTGAGGGAGAAAGCCAAGCTCTACGGGCAAATACGCGAGTACGACATACCGTTCGTGCAACGCTATCTCATGGACCACGACATCAAGCCAATGAAAATGTACGAGTGGGACGGCATCAAGCACGAGCCGATTGAGGGCAGCGTCAAGCTGAAGAGCGTGGCCCTTGATTTCGAGACATACAACCCAAAGAGGTTCTCGATAGCGGAAAAGGACCCGATACTGATTGCGGGGACTTACGACGGCACAAAGGCACAGCTGTTCTCGTGGAAGGACCTGCACCACAAGAATGTTGAGGTGGTTGAGAACGAGAAAGAAATGGCCGAGGCGTTCGTGGAAAGCATGAAGGGCGCAGACATTGTCTACACTTACAACGGGGATAATTTTGACTTGCCGTACCTGCAGGAGCGCAGGAAAAAGCTCAAGATAAAGGACGGCCTCGGGTTCGAAGGCAAGCCCACGCGGTTCAGGAACGCGCAGCGCGGAGGCGTCAGCGCGCGCATCCCGGGCAAGGCACACATTGACGCGTACCAAGGAGTGTCGTTCATCGCACGCATCGGCGGGCTCAAGCTGCCAAGGTACACGCTCGAGGACGTTTACAAGGAGCTGACAGGCAAGGAAAAGGTGGACATTGAGTCCTCGGACATTTGGCGCGTGTGGGATGAAGGCTCGGAAAAGGAGCTCAAGGAGTTCGCGCAATACAACCAAGAGGACTGCGAGGCTGCGTGGGAAATAGGCGAGTATGTCCGACCGCTGTACACGGAATTAGCAAAGCTCGTTGGGGTCACTGTGACGGAAGCGACGCACATGTCAACCGGGCAGATGGTTGAGCTGCTGCTGCTCAAAAAGTCGTTCGGCCGCGGAGTGATAGCGCCGAACAAGCCAGGGAAGCACGAGCTTGCGGCGAGGGCACAGAAGCCGATTGAGGGCGGGTACGTGAAGACGCCGGACACGGGGCTGCACGACAATGTCGCAATCCTAGACTTCAGGGGGCTGTACCCAAGCATAATCATCTCGCACAACATAAGCCCGGAGACACTGGACTGCAAGTGCTGCAAAGACGCGCATGAGTCGCCGCAAGGGCACCGGTTCTGCAAAAAGCACAAGGGGCTCATACCTGAAATGCTCGGGGAACTCATCACCAGAAGGGTTGATGTCAAGAAGCGCATGAAGGAAGCCGAGGGCACAGCGAAAAAACGGCTGCACGCAGAGCAATGGGCGCTCAAGATTATCGCAAACTCAACATACGGGTACATGCTGTACAACAGGGCGCGGTGGTACTCAAGGGCGTGCGGTGAAAGCATCACGGCGTGGGCAAGGCACTATGTCCAAAACCTCATCTCGAAGGCAGAGGACGCGGGTTTCAAGGTTATTTATGGGGACAGTGTCACCGGAGAGCGGTTCGTAACAGTCCTCAACCCAAAAGGCATTGTCGAAACAAAAAACATTGAGGCACTTTTCAACGAAAATGAGGACAAGGCTATATGGAGAAGGCCAAAACATGTCATTAATCTCAAAGGATGGAAGGCTCTCACGGCAAACCCCAAAAGCCAAAAGCCATGCTGGGCACCAATCAAGCAAATCATAAGGCACAAAGCAAAGAAGCGAATTTTAAGGGTCAACCAAAAGCATGGTGAAACAAGAGTCACAGAAGACCACTCACTCATTGTCAAGGACAACAACGAGCTCATAAGTGTAAAGGCAGAGGAGCTCAAGGATGCGGAACTCGCAAGAGTGGAATCAGTCCCAGCAGTAAAAAAAATTAGTACAATCGACGTGTACGAAGCCATGAAAGGCATAACATACGAAACAGTGTACAAGGGGCGGAAAAAAGTGGTAAAAGCCCACAAGGACGGGGATTGGGTGTGGTTCGGGTGGACCAACCAAAAGAAAAGAGTGAAAGCCAAGCGGATTATACGCGTCGGCACGAAGGATTTTGGTGCCATGTGCCGGCTGCTCGGCGCGTACATAGCAGAAGGAAGCGCATCCACACGTGAGACATCCAAAGCCAAGTGGGGGGCAAGCATAGCCAGCAGCGACAAGGCATGGCTGCTGGGGCTTCAGAAGGACTACCATCGGCTGTTCAGGAACGTGCAAACATGCGTCATCAGGTCAAACAAAAAGAGGCGAACCATAAAAACACAGGGCAAGACAATAACCTATGATGATACTACCAACAAGCTCCAAATGATGAACGAAGTCAGCGCAATATTCTTCAAAGCGTTCTGCGGCCAAACCAGCAAAAACAAAGCCCTTCCTTCTTTCATATACCACGTGGACGACAAGCACAAAATGACCATGCTCAAAAAGATGATTGAAGGGGATGGGAGCCGCAAAGAGAATGACGAGCGCTACACAGAACAATACAAGAAAAATAATTTTACTTACCACACCTCATCATTGCAGCTGGCATGCGGCACATCCCTGCTCCTCACACAACTCAACCAAAAACACACAATTAGGCATAGGCCAAGCAAAGGGGCTTACAGCATCACCACGTCATCAAGATACAATAGTAGGATACACACAAAGCTCACAGAGGAAGAGTACAGTGGATATGTCTATGACCTAAGCGTGGAAGGCTCGCACATGTTCGTCGACAGCTGTGGGCAAATTCTCCTGCACAACACGGACAGCGCTTTTTTGAAGCTCGGAAAAAAGAAGAAGGCGGACGTGTTGGCTTTTGTCAAGGAATACAACTCTGGCCTGCCCGGGGCGATGGAGGTCGAGTTCGAGGGGTATTATCCCAGGTGCATATTCGTCACCAAGAAAGAGGGTGGCGCAGCGAAGAAGAGGTACGCCCTGCTGCGCGAGGACGGGCAAGTTGAAATCACGGGGCTAGAATTCGTGCGAAGGGACTGGAGCGCGATAGCGAAAAAGACGCAGCGCGAGGTCGTGAAATTAGTGCTTGAGGATAAGGTTGACGCTGCGAAGAAAGTTGTCTTGGATACTATCGACAGGGTACGGAAGAACAAGGTTCCGATAGAGGACCTGGTCATTTACACGCAGCTCAAGAGAAAGATAGAGAAATACGAGTCCATCGGGCCGCACGTCAAGGCGGCGATGCGGCTGAGGGACAGCGGGGAAGAAGTCTACACCGGCATGACCATTAGCTACGTGGTGACCAAGGGCGCTGGGAGCATTGGTGACCGCTCGTGGCCACTGAGCCTAGTGGGAAACAGGGTGCCGGACGCCGAATACTACTTGGACCACCAAGTGCTGCCCGCAGTGATGAAGATACTCAATGAGCTTGACATCGAGGAAGACGAGCTCAAGCACGGCTCCAAGCAAACGGGCCTCGGGGCGTGGAGCTAAGGGAACATGTGCGACACAGTGTCCGCACACAGCTGCTTCCAGATGTAAGGCTTCTGGTCGTATATCTCGCGGGCGTTGTTGTAGCCCTTCAGGCGGGCAAGCTCATCCAGCTTCATATTGACCCTGCGCTTGTCTAATGCATTCATGCGCTCGTACTTCGCGAGAGCCATGTCCTGGTGAACTTTGAGTGCGCCCATGGCTGATAATAACGCCAACAGGATTTATAAGTGTTCGGGTTGTAGGAAAGGTACTATGGAAGGGATAGAGGACTACAGAGAAGCAGGCCGATTGACATCGGAAGCGCTGGCCAAGGGAGCAAAGCTCATCAAGCCCGGGGCACTATTGCTGGATGTCGCGGAAGCGGTTGAGAAGCACATAATGGCCAAGGCAAAGTGTGCGTTCCCTTGCAACATCTCCATCGGCAACCAGGCGGCGCACTACACCCCCTGCCTTGATGACGACAAGGTGTTCGGGGAGAAGGACGTGGTCAAGCTGGACTGCGGCGCGCAAGTGAACGGGTACATCGGCGACTCAGCAGTCACAGTGGACATCTCAGGAGAGAACAGTGAGCTAGTGGCAGCGGCGCGTGAGGCGCTTGATGCCGCAATAGCGCTCGCCAAGCCAGGCGCCAACAGCAGCGACCTGGGCGCAGCAATAGAGAAGGTTATTGAGGGCAAGGGATTCAAGGCCGTGCGGAATTTGACTGGGCACGTGCTAAGGCAAGGATTTCTTCATACAGGCCCCACAATCCCGAACGTGTCCACCGCAAGCGGCTGGGAATTCGAGGAAGGCATGGCAATGGCCATCGAGCCCTTCGCAACCATGGGGCGCGGGTCAGTGAGCGAGGAAAGGGCCGTGGAAATATTCTCGCTGGAAAACATGCGGCCGGTCCGCAATGCGGATGCACGGAAAATCATCGCGTTCGTTGAAGAGGAGTTTGGGCTGCTGCCGTTCGCGGAACGGTGGCTTGCGCCAGTTGCCTCGGGCCTGCGCCTGAAAATGGCGCTGCGCGAGCTCATGCAAAAAGGGGTGTTCCACTCATATCCAGTGCTGTCTGACACGGGCACGGTGTCGCAAGCAGAGCACACCATCATCATAACACCGGACGGGTGCGAGGTGACAACGAAATGAAGCTGCCTTCTCGCACAGGGCCCGGGCAAAAACAGCGGCGAAGCCGCTCGTGCTCGCCTGCAGGCGAGCAAGATTGTATTTCCCAGGTTTTTTGCGCGTTCGGCGCAAAAAAGCTGTGCGGGGTGACAACGAAATGAAGAAGCTGCAGGCAGTCTTCATATCAAGCGGAGCGAGCCTGCTGCTAGCGTGGACCGGCTGGATGCTTTTCGGGGGCATAGGGTTCTCGCCCAAAAAAATAATGGACATGAACTGGCTCGCGGGGCTTTTCACAGGGCACTTGGCTGTGATGGTAGCGTCATTAGTGCTAATCGGGCTATCAATGGGCGCGGTGTTCTACGCCGCGAGAAGGCTGGAAAAGTTCCAGGCCGTGCCACTAAGCTTCCTCCTCATCGCCGTGGGCGGCGTGCCGCTCGTGCTGTCAATGGATTTGTTTGAGTTC
The DNA here is from genome assembly GCA_030592525.1 of archaeon. Classification (GTDB taxonomy): domain Archaea; phylum B1Sed10-29; class B1Sed10-29; order WALL01; family WALL01; genus JAUVIW01. Next base: position 13,826 of record JAUVIW010000007.1, on the reverse strand, counting down.
ATAATGCTCGGGATGAGCCTGCTCGTGGGAGTGCCAGTAGCCGCGTTCCTAACAGCAGGAAAAAGAAGCAAGGGCCTGGCGAAAAACTTCGGCAAAGGAATGGGGCACGCAAAAAAAGCGTTTTATGTCTTTGCCGCCATCGCATTCATCGTCGTGTTCGCGCTCGCGACAATACAGCACGACTCGTACGAGGAAACGTTCAAGAGCAACCTGCAGGACGTGGTCGCGCAGTCATCAGGCTCAATGATGAGCAAGGACCAAATACGCTCACTGGTCAACACACAAATGGGCTCCGGCGGGTCGGCGCAAGCACAGGCAATGCTCAACAGCATGAACTACTCCACGAGCAAGGCTGAGCTCGTAATGATATACCAGCCATTGTATGACCAGCTCAATGCGCAGGGCATGGCAATGAACCTTGATAATGACCTTGATGCTTACTACGCGGCAGTTAACTCGCCGGCGAACCTCGCGCTCAAAAAGCAAAAGCAGCAAGAGGCACTGGACCAGATGAGTGCGGGAGGCACGGACCCCGCACAAATCGACGCGCTCGTCGACACGATGTACGAGCAGTTCAACAACCCCGAAAAGGCAGCGCAAATCGCCGAGGCAAGCACACAGATGCTCGAGAACATGCCCATGTTCCAGATGGTTATCGAGTGGCTGGGACTCGTGTACGCGTTCTCCTTCGTGTCACTCGTGCTCGTTGTTGAAGGCATTGTCATCGGGCCCGCAGCAGGGCTCTCGTACACAGGCATGTGCTGGCTCATGCCCGAGGACAAGGAAGAGGAAGAAATGCGCAACAGGAAGCCGGATGAAGACAAGGCAGTCAAGCAATTGACGGATGCATCGGGTTTCACCAGGGAAAGAAGCGTTTGAGCACAGCTACAAGTGAATAAAGCGGGCCCGGAGGGAACCGCACCGACCTTTTCGCACCTTCGGTGCAAAAGCTCGACCAAAAACAGCGCCGAAGCCGCCCGTGCTCGCCTCTAGGCGAGCCAGATTATATTCCCCAGGGTTTTCGCGCTTTAGGCGCGAAAAGGCTGTGGCGGGCCCGGAGGGATTTGAACCCCCGACGAACGGCTCCGAAGGCCGCCACCTTATCCAGGCTAGGCTACGGACCCACACACCTTTTTTAATCCGAGAGTATTTAAGTGCTTATGCGTATCGCGCAATACGGCCGCAGTGACCTGGTGCCGCTGGTTGAGTTCTGGAACAAGTACATCACGCCAGTCACACCAAAGCTGTTCGAGGAAAGGGTTGTGAAGCACGCGCTGTTCGACCCCGAAGGCCTGATGATAGCAAAGGAAAACAAGAGGATAGTCGGGTTCGCGCACGCCTGCCGCGTGGGAAGCACGGGCCACGTGTGCTTCATATTCGTGCAGCCGCACTACCGCAAGAAAGGCATTGGCTCGCAACTGCTGAAAAAAGCGCTGGACTACCTATCGCCGTGCAGGGACGTGTGGGCTGCCAAGCACTTTGACACGCCGTTCTACGGCAATAAGGACGGGCCGTTCCCGCCATTGTACGGGTCCGCGGAGTTCGTGGGCCTTGACGCAGGGGACGGGGAAACCACGAGGTTCTTCGAGAGGCGGGGCTTTCACCTGAGCCACAGGAGCATCGAAATGGAGTGCATGCTAAGGGACGTGCCGAAACACGGGCTCAAGCGCCTCGGAGAAAAATACTACTTCTTCTCAACAAAGAACATCGCGCCATGGGACAAGGTGCCATACCAAAAGAAAGGGGACTTCTTTGTTGACTTCGCTGTTGACCACGCAGGCTCACTGCTGGGGGCAATAGTTTGGTACAGGCTCGGCGAGGAAGTTGCGGGAATATATGACGTTCACATTGAGCAGCACTGGCGCGACCGCGGGATAGGGACATGGCTCCTCACAAAAGCGCTTGAGCACATGGGCAAAGAAAAGTTCATGCGCGCCGCGCTCGTGACCACGGAGTTCGACAGGCGCGCAGTGCACGTGTACGAGAAAGTAGGGTTCAAGCCCAACAAGTACTACTCCAATTTTATGCTAAAACAGGCAAAAGCTTAAAAGCAGACATTGAGTTAGCCCATCAAATTACCTTTTTGAGGGATTTAAGATGGCAAAAGCTAAAAGTGACTCAAACATGATGGGAGCAGTGGCTTACGTATTTGGGTGGCTCACAGGGATTATCCTCTTCGTAGTGAAGAAGGACGACCCGTTCGTGAAGTTCCACGCAGTGCAGTCCATCATCGTGTTCGGCGGCTTCACAGTCCTGACCATGGTGCTGACAATGACAATCGTAGGCATTTTGCTCCTGCCGATAATAGGGGTGGCAAGCTTCGTCCTATGGCTCCTGCTTATGTGGAAGGCATACCAGGGCGAGAAGTACAAGCTCCCGATGGTCGGAAACTGGGCAGAGAAATACGCAAAGTAAGCCCAGTAACCTATTTCTTTTATTTTGTTTTCCCTAGCCGCAGAACTCGGGCTTCACTGAGTACTGGGAGCACAAAGCGGCTTGGAGCTGCTCCTTTGAGGGCTCAACGAGCGCCACGTCACCAACTATGAGTGTCGGTGAGCGCGTGATGCCGTGGTCCTCCTGAATCAGGGACATAATGGGCAAGGCGAGCTCGCGGTCGATGGAAAACACCATCAGGCGAGAGCCCAACTGCTGCTTGTAGTAGTCCAAGGTGTAGCCCTGCTGCTCGCAGCCAGCGCACGCGATGTCAAAGAAGTACAGCACAGTAGCGACATCAGTGCCACAGCTCTCGCGGGCGTCGCCCACCTGCATCCACGCGCGCAACTGGATCAAGGCGTACTCTGACTTGAGCTCCTGGAACCTGCTGCCGAACTCACGGGAGTTCTGGTACGCAAGCAAGCGGGAGCTCGTGGAATCAAGCTTCTCGCTGAGGCGCCCGAGCTGCATATTAATCAAGGGGCAAGCGCGGTCCGCCTCAAGCGAGGCGAGGTACGTTTCCTCGAGGCGCAGGGACTCCATGTCCCTTGAAAGCGAGGCCTGCTCCTGCTTCAAAAGCTCGACCTTGTAGTCATTGAACAACGACGCGACTACGAAGCCACCCACAAAGATTGTTAGCGTCACGAAGAACGCGATTACTGCGGTACGCAAGTCATACTTCTTTACCATGTCTTCTCAGCTCCAGTGAACTCCTTGAAAAGGCTGAACGCCCACACCGTGGCGAGGAGTAAGAAATAAACGAACAAGAATAAAACATACGCTAGTCCTTTCGGGAAGGAAATGCTCTCGTTCGAGTACTTGTGTGAATAGTAGAGGATTATGAGGCTCGCGCCGAGCACGAACACGGCGATGGCAATCACGAACAGGTTGGTTGAGAAAAGCATCCACGCCAAGTCGAGCTCGAACACCCAGTTGAAGCCGATTGTCAGCATGAACCACAGCTGCAGGATAAAGCCCCATGTTGAGGCGGCGATGCTCTGGACGAACATGAACGCGCCGACCAGGGAGACGGCGATGAGCGCGATGGTTGCCGGCAGGATTAGGAGGCCGAGGAGGCCGTGCTTCTTCGAGAAGACCATGTGCTTGTACTTCCGCAGGTTCTGGACGAGGCCGCGGTACCAGCGCACGCGCTGGTTGAACAAGGAGTATACTGTCATGGGAGTGTGCGTGAACACCTCGGCCAGCATGGAGTTCTCCAGGCGCCAGCCGCGCTCCTGAAGGTGGAGCGCTATCTCCATATCCTCAGTCAGGTTGTCCTCGTCAAAGCCGCCGACGCTCTTGATGGCGCGCGTGCGATAGACGCTGAACGGGCCCGGGGTGACGTAGAGGATGTCGAGGAGAGCGAACAATTTGCGCTGCAGGATGTTAACCAAGTACTCAATCCACTGGATTTCCTGGAGCTTGTTCTTGGGCGGGGTTACCTTGAGGGCGGCGGTGACCGCGGCGACGTTCGCGTCATCGAAATAGCCGACCATGTAGTGAAGGGCGCGCGGGTGCACAAGGGAGTCGGCGTCCATGCACGCGACATAATCGTGCTTCACGTGCTTCAGGCCAAGGTTCATTGCGCTTGCCTTGCCGCCGTTCTTCTTGTCATAGAGCTCAATGAGGCCTTTTTTGGCGAAGGGCTTCGCCGTCTCGAGCGTCTTGTCCTTCGAGCCGTCGTTGACTACTATTAATTGGATTTTGCCGGGGTACTCAAGCTTCAGGAGGGACTTGATGCACTGGGCAATGGTGTGCTCCTCGTTGTACGCCGGGATGATGATTGACAGGTTCGGGTACTTCTTTGGCTTAGGGTCCCTGTGCAGGATTTTGCGGTGCTCGAACAGCGTAAGCAGCCAGAAAACTGCCATGAACATGGATACAAAGGAGACTATTGCGAGAACGGCGATGCGCGGGTCGATTTGCACGCTATGGTTAGTGAAACACGTAGTATTTAAATAGAAGCAAACCCAAATAAAAGCCCGCAATAGCCCCGTAGTGGCTAAAAGCATAGAGCCACTAGACAAATAGCATGTACCCCCCACTAATTTTTGAATCTAGGTGGCACCGTTGAATGAGAAAGCCGCGAGAATAAAAAAGACTAGTGTATGGTAGTATAGTAGCCAACCATTAAATAGTAGCACTGATTAAGTTTCTTGTGCGTATTGAACTAGCAAAAGGAAAGCAGAGAGAACTCCTGTACTACAACAAAAAAGAAATGACGTGGCGGGAACTTGCCATGGCCATCTGTGTGACAGAAGTTATGCTAAAAGAGTGGCGGCTTGAGAATTCATTGATTAGTGAGCAGGCTTTCAAGAAACTTGAGAAACCTAACGGGTTTCATGAGTATGTGAAAAAAAGATTGCCAGAAAACTGGGGGCAAGCCAAGGGAGGAAAAAACTCAAGTGGCACGACTAAACAAATATCAACCCCACCTAACTGCCAAGAATTGGCAGAATTAATTGGCATCATATTAGGCGATGGTAATGTACATAAAGTGAAAAAAGGCAAGCATGTTGGCGTATATTCTGTGAGAATCTGTGGACACTCAACGCATGATTATGTATATCTAAACAAATTCATCAGGAAATTATTCAAAGAATTATTCCACATCAAAACAACACTCTCCAAAAGCAAAAGATCCAATGCCATCTATCTCACTGCCTACAGCAAGAAGCTCGTTCAATACTTTGAAAGTGAAGGATTGACCCATGGCAATAAAGTACAAAATCAGCCTATAATCCCGAAATGGATAATGACAGAACCCTCATTTCTTGCCGCATGCATCCGTGGCTTGATTGACACTGACGGCTCTATTTACAGGATGTCTCGAAAAGACCCTCACTTACTCAGAATTGGCTTCAAAAACCACAACAAAAGACTGCTTAAACAGGTAAAAGCGGCGCTTAGCTCCCTTGGATTCCACCCATCAAAGATTATTAGGGATAATCACGTTGCCCTATCACGAAAAAGTGACATCAAAGCATACCTCCAAACAATAGGCTTTAATAATGAAAAACACAAAAAGCGGTTACAAAGACTAGCCCCGTAGTGTAGTGGCCAGGGATTCTACTTTTGTGGTGGTTTTCCCCATAAAATCATTCTGGCCCCTGGAGCCAGGGACAGCGGTTCGAATCCGCTCGGGGCTACCATTTAAAAGCTCACTAGCCTAAGGCATTGCAATGAGGTTCCCCCTGAGCCGTGGGCTCGTGGCAAGCAATGTGTTCCAGCTAGGCGCGCTCAACGCCGTGTTCTGGATGGCCATGGGATTGATAGAGACCATCTGGGCAGTGTACCTGGACAGCATAGTCGGCAGCGCAGCCATAGTCGGCGTGATAGTCGGAAGCCTCACAGCAATAGGCGTCGTGACATCACTGCTCGCGCCAGCAGTGCTAAGGCGCACCAAGGAAACACGCGTGTACGTGCTGTCAATGATTGTGATGGCAGTGTGCTACGCAATCTTCGCGCTCACGCAAAACTTCGCGCTGTTTCTCGCGGCAGCAGTGGTAATCACGGTTGTCGGCAACTTCCGAGGGATAAGCCTCGGGCTCATGTTCCGCGACGAGTCCGTGGACGAAGAAGTGGACAAGAACGAGGGCATGCTGTACGTCATGAGCAACATCGGGTACCTGCTCGGGCCATTGATTGCAGGGTACTTCTCTGAAGCAATGGGCGTGCAGTCAGTGTTCGCGCTCGCAGCGGTGTTCGTTGCCATCACACTCGTGCGGTTCCTACAGATAAAAATAAAGGACAAGAAGCACCACACAAAAGAAAGGCCGGTGCTCGCAAACATCAAGGCGTTCCTCAAGCGCGCGGATTTGGTCAAGGCGTATGTTGCGGATGGAGGGGTTCAAGTATGGTGGGCGCTCGCATACATCTTCCTGCCGCTGCTCATGATTAACAAGGGGTACGCAATCGGGTGGATTGGCTTGCTTGTGTTTGCGATGACGCTGCCCACAATACTCATAGAGTATCCTGCAATGAAGCGCGTGCGCAAGATAGGGTACCACAACTACTACTTGTTCGGGTATGTCGCGCTCGCGCTAATAGCGCTCGCAGCGTACTTCTTCAACTCGCCAGAGCAAATAGTTGGGATTGGGCTGCTTGCGGGTGTGGCCCTGTCATTCATCGAGCCCACAGGGGAAGCGTACTTCTTCAGGCTCGTCAGCAAAAAAGAGGAGGAGAACTACTATTCTGTAGCCGGAACCTCGGGCTCAGTGGCCTACGCGCTCGCGGCATTCCTGTTCGCAGCCATAGTGGGATTTATGCCGTACAACACCGTGTTCCTTGTTGGCGCTGGATTGCTCGCGGTGTTCGCAATCATAGGATACAGCGTGAAGAGGGTTAAGCATTAAAAGGATGTTAACAAAAAGATAGCTCCGTGGGCCCGTGGTCTAGCTGGTTAGGACGTTACCTTCACACGGTAAAGATCGGGGGTTCGAATCTCCTCGGGCCCACCACAACAACCCTTTTTCGCCTGCCTGGCGAAAAAGCGTTGGCGGATATACTCTTGCCCGCGTGGACGCGGGCACGGGCGGCTTCGCCGCGGTTTTTGGTCGAGCTTTTGCACCGAAAGTGCGAAAAGGTCGGTACAATTCACCTCGGGCCCACTCTTTCACATTCATGATTCTTCCAAGGAAGTTCTACGCACGGGATACTACGACAGTGGCCAAGGAATTACTTGGCAAGGAGCTACGCTGCGGGTCTTGCTCAGGCAGGATAGTGGAGACCGAGGCATACTACGGCCTAGGGGACCCGGGAAGCCACGCTTTCAACGGGCCCACGCCAAGGAGCAAGGTGATGTGGGAGAAGCCGGGGACCGTGTACACGTACTTCTGCTATGGCGCGCACTGGCTGCTGAACCTGGTCACAGAGGCCCATGGAAAGCCGGGTGCAGTGCTCATCCGGGCCTTGGAGCCCCTCCATGGGGAAGGGGTTATGAGGCGGAGGCGCGGGTCGGCGCAGCTGTGCAACGGGCCAGCCAAGCTCACGCAAGCCATGGGCATCACAGGGAAGCAGGGGGGCTCTGACGCCACGAAGGGGCCTATTACCATCCATGGCGCACCCCCCGTGAGAGGCATCGGGAGCAGCGGAAGAGTGGGATTGAGCAAGGGCGGAGACCGGCAACTCAGGTTCTTTATAAAGGGCTCGGCATTCCTAAGCAAATAGCATTTTAAAGGCTAATTGAGTTACTAAAAGAAAGGTGCTCAGCATGAAATACATCCCACTACTAGTGCTCTTGATAATCGCAGCAGGCTTCGCGGCAGCTGACGTAATAACCACTTATTCAGACTCAGGCTACTCCACGCCAGCGACCACATTCACGCAGGGTGATGTGGCCTATGTCCAGGCCATCGTGGCAGGCGCAAGCCACACGAACGCGAGCGCGTTCAGCAGCGATGACGCCGTGGGCGTCAACTTCTCGCTGCCCTCGTTCGGCGGAGGCATATACAGGGGCAATGTCACGCTCAGCGCGGCCAGCGCTGAAGGGACAGCAATCAATGCGAGCAGTGATTACGCAAGCGTCAATGTGAGCGCGGACCTCGACAATGACGGCAGCGCAGGGTCAGTGCTGCTCACAGTGGACAACGCAGCGCCCACAATCAGCGTGGTGATAAACGCGTCGTCACTGAGCCCGGGGCAAACACTGCTCATCACCGCGACGGTCGACGACGCGACAACGGGCGTGGATAATGTTACTATAATGATAGGCGCGATGCAGCTCGCAGCCAGCAACACAAGTGATGACACGTTCACGGCGACGTGGACAACCAACTCGACTGAGGACAGTTACACCGTCAATGTCACGGCGAACGACACAGTGGATAACTTCGGGTGGGACGGCACGAGCACGTTCAGCATTGATGCAACAGGGCCAGCGTTCAGCAACTTCCTGCCGATAGCCGGCGGGTACACACAGGACACAACGCCGCTGACTTGCGTCGACATCACGGACAGTGCGGGAGTGACAGCAAGCTCTGTGTGGATGCGTGTGAGCACGAGCTCGTGGATTGATGGGCCAGGCAATAACACAGAATCAAATAGAAACACAACCGCAATAACTAACGGCCACACAGCATGCTGGTGGCACACACCATCACAATATTTCGGGAACACGAGTTATGTTACTGTGTGGGCGAACGCCACGGACGGCCTAGGAAACACGGCAAGCATCACATGGAACTTCACAGTTGATGTGGACAAGCCGTTCAGTGTCAGCATTAGCTCGCCGACCAACACCACTTACAACACAGGAGCAATCACGCTCACGGTGACCGCGAGGGACACCGCCTCTGCAACGATGGACTGCAACTACACGCTAAACGGGATGGAAACAGTGATAGGGCCGATAGCGGACAACACCGCAAACAGCACGGCGCTTGCGCTGGGGGACGGAACATTCTCTGTCTACGCAACTTGCGCGGACGTCGCGGGGAACACGAACTCGAGCGAAACAGTGTGGTTCATGGTGGACGCGATACCGCCGCAGATTGTGATAGCGCTCAACGCGACGAACGGGTACATCAACTCAACGCAGAGCATAGGCGTGACAAGCAATGTTACGGACACGAGCCTAGACAATGTAAGCACCTATGTCAACGGCATGATGGTGCCGACAACTGGCACCGGGCCATACGTCGCGACGTACGCAAACACGACAGCAGGATACTACGTTGTGAACGTGACGGCGAACGACACGGCGGGCAACTGGAACCAGTCAGAGGCAGGGTACTGGGTTGACGGCACGGCGCCAGTGATAGCGGTAACATCACCCACAAGCACTAATTACACCAACAGCAGCGTTTACCTGAAATTCACTGCCACGGACGACATCGCGCCCAACATGAGTTGCGGCTACACGCTGAACAACACTTACACAGCAATCGGTTCAATTAACAATAGCATGCTTAGCACCACAGAGTTTAATCTGACGGACAACAACTACGAAATAAACGTGACATGCATCGACCTCGCAGGTAAAAACGCAACTAGCGCGTCAGTGTCATTCATTGTTGACAGCATGGGGCCCACTGTCGGCACGCCTGTGATAACGCCAGCGAGCCCAACGAACACCAACATAGGGCTGAACATTAATGCTACGTACTCAGACCCAGGCACGGGAGTGCAGAAGTGCTGGTACAACACGACCGCGTGGGTCAACGGGTCAATGAGCCTGAGTGCGGGGACGGCGAACGCGACGACGACTGTGGTGATGCCCGACGGCACGCACAGCGTGAATGTGACATGCGTCGACGGCGCGGCATTCACAACAACGAGCGCGGTGGCGAATGTTACGATTGACACTGCGGCACCGGGGTTCGCTAGCGTGGTTCCGGCCAACGCCACGAACTTCGCTGACTCGGTTATTGCATTCAACATAACAGCAACAGAGCAGGTGGATACGCTTGATTACCCATTCCACTACGGTAACGGGACCCTGCTTGAGGCGAACCAGGTCATTGGTGTGTGGGGTGCCAATGGCACAAGGACGCTCGCGAACGGGACGTATTACCTGAACTCCGCTGTAGCGGATGGCGCGGGGAACACGGCGAACAATGTGTCATGGTTCACGGTCGCCGACTCAACGCCACCAGCACAGGCCACGGCAGTCACGGCGACGGCAGGGGTGCAGCAAGTGACAATCGCGTGGAACGCGAGCACAGAAGCGGACGTGTGCGGGTACAATGTTTACAGGAACACCACTGACTTTGCAAGCACAGTGAACGCCACTATTGTGGCGACACTGGCAGCAAGCACGACATCATGGGCAAACGGAGGGCTGACAGCAGGGACACCGTACTACTTCGCTGTGGTGCCGTATGACTGCAACGGGAACTACAACACAACAGTAAATACGGTTAGTGCGACGCCGACCGCGCCAGCAGCACCGCCCGGAGGCGGCGGTGGGGGCGGGGGAGGAGGCTCCTCAGGCGGAGGGGGCAGCGGCTCAAGCACAATGGTCATTGACCTGTTCGACGACACGCTTGAATCGAAAGTTGTTGGGATAAAAAGGTACGCGGACATGTGCGGGCTCGACACAGACCTCGCGTCACTCGGAAAGTTCTACCTCGGAGACAGGTATGACGCCGAAGCAACCGCGGAACACTGCGCAGACTTCTCCGCGGCAAGGGACTACTCATTCGACTTCCCGAACACCAGGACTACGTGGAGCCTTAAGACAAGGAGCCACATGACCGAAGAAGCAAAAGTCCTTTTCGTTGACTTCGTGCCCAAGGAGTTCGCGGAGAGCGCGGACGAAGTGCTAAGGAGCAAGCCAAGCGTCGTGCTGTTGAATGACCCGGTGATAGGGTTCGAGGCAACAGTGGGCTCGGGGGACATATGGGAGAACGACTACACAGTCGGCAAGTTCGTTGACCACGTGCTCGTCGAGCGCCTGGACAAGCCCGTCGTCCTGTTCATCAAGGAGCCCACAGTACCTGAGATACCAGTGGAGCCGGAGCCAGTGATACTGCCTAGTGGAGAGCCGGTGCCAGCAGTTGGGCCGATGACAGGGCTCCTCACGCTGCCGTCGCCGGAAGACGTGGACAAAGGGCAGTTCTACACAGGGCTTGCCGCATTGCTCGCACTCATGTCACTGCTTGCCCTGGGATTCGCAGCGAAAAAAGCCGCGAAGCGCAAGTGGTATGAAAAGTGATTTAAAGCCGGATAGCGCCTAAATAGTACTAAGATGGACAGTTGGGACAGAAGAAACAGGTACGAGGGGTCGCGCCAGAAAGCCGGCGAAGAAGCGAGAATGAAACAGGCGCGAAGGAATGAAAAGAACAGAGAGCGCAAGCAAAAGAAAAAAGATAGGGAAGAGAAACAGCGCAAGGATTATGAGAGAACCGCAAAGGCGAAAAAGCTCAAAGAAGCCAAGTTCCAGGCAGAGCTTGAGAAAACAAACCACGAAATAAGCCTTGTGAGGGAGCTACTCCGGAGCCAGGGCATAGAGTCACAGCACCTGCCAGCGATTCTTAGCATACCCTTTTCGAAGATGCTGAAACAAGCGCACGAGGAAATGGAGTACCACGGCGATGACAAGATAGAGGATACAGCGCTTGAGAACCTTTATCACGTTTACTTGAGGGAGTTCAATAACCCGGAAGCGAAAAGCCTGCTGGAATCGTTCGACGAGAACCACCACGACAGAAAAGCCGTTGCATGGTTCGTCACGCACTGGCTGAACAAAGGCAACCAGCACACCGGAGACAAAATGTACTACGAACTCATCCGCGAGCTAAGGGAACACCCGGTGCTCGGAAAGAACGAGGACTATTACCACGACCGTGCGAAGTACGCGGAAAAAGCCCTTAAGAAAAATATCGGGGAAAACTACAAGAACGTGGATGGGCTGGGTGCGTTTGGGCATTCGCTGTACGACTGCATGCTAAGAGAAGAGGAAAGAAGGCAGCCAGTCGACGAAGAGCATCCTGCCGAACACGGCAAGCGCGTGAGAGGCCCCGCACTCGCAGAGAGCTTTGCAAGGCAAAGGTTCGAGAAGTGGGCCAGCCAAATGGGGGGGAACTTCAACGGGCTGCACGATTTCGAGCACAAGAAGTTCGAGTGGATGGAGCCGCTTGCCTACAACATCTATCTCAAGACAGAGCCCGGAGTCGATCCCAGTGACGTGATTGATAATTTTCACCGGCTGAACTCAAGAAAAGACACGCCACACCACGAAAAAACAAAGTTTGAGAGCACTGTAAACGCTATCACCGACAACGAGCTAGAGCTACACAACATGAAAAACATCCCGTATCTTGGCATAGTGAGCAAGGCAGTGCTCCACGGCATGTATAATGAGGCATCAAGATACCACAAAAAAGTCAGGGTCACGATGCCAAACGAGAACGCCAGCAAAGCAGTGGTTGAGAAAAGGCGCGAGGCCGAGTGGATGAAATGTGCCAAGGACGCGTTCCAAAGGAACTACATCGACAAGCTCACAAAGGACAAGTCCGTGAAAAACACGCTGAACAACATATTCCTGCACAACCATGACGAGGAAAACCTCGTGAGGTACCTGGATACGGTGATCCCGTCAACTAACTCAAATTTCGTGCACAAGTCAGTAAAAGAGCACGCCAAGAGGTACAGGCCAAAATTTGAGCCGAAACGCTAATTAAGCAGCGCAGGAAAAACATTACGCATTAGTGCTCCCGTAGTCTAGTCCGGTTAAGGATACGAGCTTCTCGAGCTTGCGACGTGGGTTCAAATCCCGCCGGGAGCACCATTACCCTCGTTCGACGATGGTAACACAACCCTTTTTCGCTGAAGGCGAAAAAGCGTTGACGGATACAATATTGCGTTCCATTCCGGAACGCACAAGCGCCTACGGCGCTGTTTTTGGTCGAGCTTTTGCACCAAAGGCGCAAAAAGGTCGGTACGAACCCGCCGGGAGCACCATTAACTTAATAACGTATAGTTGCCACTCTAAGAAGTATGGTGAAGCACTGGTTCACGATGCTACGGCCGTTCAACGGAGTAATGGCTATTGTTGCGGTGTGGCTCGGGTACGCGCTGGCCACGAAGACAATAGCGCTGCCAGTGGACGTTGTGCTTGCGTGCACATCGGCGTTCATGATACTCTCAGCGGGAATGGTCGCGAACGACTTCTTCGACCGAGCCATTGACAAGAAGAACAAGCCGCACCGGCCGATACCGTCAGGGAAGATACCGGCGAAGCACGCCTTGCTGGTGTCGATTGCCTTGTTCATCGTCGGCATTGGGTTGGCAGGGATGGTGAACACCCTGGTCCTGGGGATAGCGATTATCGCGAGTGCCTTGCTGTACACATATGCCGAGACCACGAGCAAGAAGAAGTTCATCGGGAACGCGGTTGTCGCGGCAAGCACCGGGCTCGCATTTGTCTTCGGTGAGGCTGTTACAGGTTCTGTGGGATCACCGGCTGTTGTCATCCTGGCATTACTCGCGTTCTACTCCACATGGGCGAGAGAGATATACAAGGATATCGAGGACATGAAAGCGGACAAGGGGCACCGAGAGACACTGCCGCTCAAGGAAGGAGTTGTGCCGTCGGCCGCGATAGCCGGGATGCTGCTTGTGGTTGCTGTTGCAGTGACGCCGGTACCGTTCTTCCTGGGCATCATGGGCCTGGAATACCTGTTGGTTATAGGGCTCATGGACGCATGCTTCCTGGGAATAGCGTTCTCGGCTGTTTTCCAGAAAAAGAGCAAGAAATTCCACGCTTATGCCCAGATAATCAAAGCCCTGCAAGCCATAGCACTTATTGGGTTCGCAACAGCCCTTATCTGAACATTTGAGCAAAATATTCCGAAAGGATTAAAAAGTTGTCCAGCCCCAAAAAAGAATCCGAGGTGCTGGACAAATGGACAATAAAACCGCTGACAGGCAGGACATCCTGATTTTGAGGT